>JAZSJF010000314.1:0-1857 GCA_045534195.1 Clostridia bacterium
TGGCAAAGATTCCGTTGTTTATTGCAGTATTGCAGACTGGAAGCCTAAAAAACAACATTCAAAACATAGGTGCTCTTGCTTACAGCGGACATATGTCATTTGGTGCTGCCAATGATGAAGAACTTACATACAAGATTGCGAAGGCAGCAGGTGAAGAATTCAGAGCAATGGGTATCAACCTTGTTCAGGCGCCTATTATTGACGTATTGAGATATGAAGGCAGACAGACAATGAAGGCTGCTACTTTTGGTGAAAGTGTAGAAAGAGTTACTGCTCATGCACTTGCTATGATGAAAGGTTATCAGGATGGCGGAGTGGCTTCTATGGCTAAGCACTTCCCGGGATACGGTTCTGTTGCTACAGATGCTCATAAAGGTGTTGCAGAAATATTTAAGGATTTCGACGCACTTGATTCTGAAGATATCGCACCACTCAAGACCTTGTTTGCAAACGGTGTAAACGGTGTTATGACAGGACACGTTCTTACACACTGTATAGATTCAGAACATCCTGCAACACTTTCAAAGAAGATGATTAAAGGATACCTGAGAGAAAAACTCGGTTTTGACGGTATCGTAGAAACTGATGCTATGAGAATGCACGCTATCCAGGATAAATAT
The DNA here is from genome assembly GCA_045534195.1 of Clostridia bacterium. Classification (GTDB taxonomy): domain Bacteria; phylum Bacillota; class Clostridia; order UMGS1810; family UMGS1810; genus SIG435. Next base: position 621 of record JAZSJF010000314.1, read on the forward strand.
GGTACAGGCCCTGCTTCCGTAATGGCTATTCAGGCAGGTTGTGACCTTGTACTCTTAAGAGGAAGTATGGAACACTTCGAAGAAGGATATAATGCACTTCTTGCAGCTGCTAAAAACGGCGAACTCAATATGGAAGATGTTGATGAATCACTCAGAAGAGTTCTTGAACAGAAAGAAAAAATCGGTCTTCTTGACAATCCGATGTCAGATCCTGACAAAGCAAATGCAATTGTTGGTTGTGATGAACACAAAGCATTGGCAAACGAGCTTGCAGAGAAGTCAATCACTGCTTTCAAGACAAAGAATCTTCCATTGGCAATAGACGATAAGAAAGTAGCATGTATCAGTGTAGAACCGCAGAAAATCGGTGCTGCAATGGATGCAGTTCAGAGTATTGATATGCTTATCAATGCAGTATCTGCTACTTACAAAAATACAGAAGGTCTTATGACAAAACTCAATCCTACAGAAGATGATATCAAGGCTGCTGCCGCTCTTGCAAAAGACAGTGATGTTGTAGTTCTCGGTCTTTGCAATGCTATCATCTATTCAAATCAGGAAGACCTTGCAAAGGCAGTTTACGAAGCAAACAACAATGTAATCGTAGTTGCTATGGATTCACCTTACGATGTGGAACTTGTGCCATACATTGACAACTTTGTTGCAACATACGGTGTTGCAGCGGCTTCTATGTATGCTGCAGTAGATGTGATTGCCGGAAGAAAAGAAGGAAAGGCTAAATGCCCGGTTACCATTCATAAATTATAAAAATAAGTTCATAAAAAGTTTATAAAAAGGAGAAAAATATAAAAAAGTTTTTATGCTTGTTTGTTGCAGTATGTTTATTTATCACATCATTTTCTATGATATCATTTGCATCAGACGAAATCAAAATTGTAATCAATGATAAGCCGGTTACATTTGACCAGATGCCGGTAATTGTTGACGGAAGAACTCTTGTTCCGTTAAGAGGTATTTCAGAAACTCTCGGTGCAGAAGTTCTTTATACCGCGGCGACAAAGAGAGTAACTGTTACCCGTGACGGTGTAGTCGTTAAACTTAAAATCGGTTCAGCAGAAGCCTATATAGACAGAGAAGAAAAGACTCTCGATGTGCCTGCAACTGTTATTTCTGACAGAACAATGGTACCTGTAAGATTTATCTCCGAAGCATATGGTTCAAAGGTAGAGTGGGACGCAGATACAAAGACTGTTATCATCAAGGATAATGGTACATC
>JAZSJF010000341.1:0-6398 GCA_045534195.1 Clostridia bacterium
TACACTCGGAACATATAAGTTGCGAAATTATTTTATATGCGAAGGATTTCAGTTCTGCCGACTGATACGGAGTTCTTCCTTGCCAGAGAGCCGCCATTTCTTTAAAAAGTTTTGGTATGGATTTATTGTTTCCTGCTCTGATTATAAACGGCTCAACCTTCATTTCATTCGCAAGTTCAAAATCAACGGTAATAACCCGGCTTTCTTCATCATTAAGTTCGATTGTATATGCTTCTCCTTTTGGGATAATCAAAACCGAATCAGGTTCTGCATATATTGTCTTTGATGAAAAGGTGTAGATTTCCGTTCCTTTAATTGTATACAGCATACCCCAACGATATCTGCATTTGTTTTTCATAGGATAGTTTTTTTGTGCAGCGATATAGGTATTTACAAAGTCTATTTCGCTAATGCACAAATTATCCAGAATATCTATTTTTGCGATAATAATCCCTCCATTCCTATAAAGTAATATATCACAAACTATTTTTGATTTCAACACAATTTGCAAATCTTGTTCGCAAAAACACAAATAGTTCGAAAGATAACATTTACTTAAATGTTGTTTTAAAATAAAATCAAGGTATTGGGGGCGTTTGTTATGAAAAATATATTGTTGATAGGTGATTCCATAAAAAAAGGCTATGATTCTTATGTGAAAGAAGCAATGCGTAATGTGGCAAATGTGTCTTATCACGATGAAAATTGCCGATTTTCTCAGTATATTCTCAGGTATCTTCATATGTGGAAGGATGATCTTAAACTTCAGAATGTTGACCTGGTTCACTGGAATGTGGGTCACTGGGACACACTCAGAATTTACGGTGATGACTGTCTTACTTCTCCTGAGATGTATGGGGGAAATCTTTTGAGAATTTCTCAGAGAATAGAATTTCTCTTTCCCGGTTCCATACAGGTATTCGCTCTGAGTACCCCTGTGATTGAGTCGGGATATGTGAAGGATTTTGAAATGAGATACAACAGTGATGTGGAAAGGTACAACCGGATTGCAGTTGATGTGCTTAAACCAAGAGGTGTAGTGATAAATGATCTTTATACTCATCTTAAGGATAAGCCTGACAACTTCCATTCTGACCAGACCCATTATTATACTGCTGACGCAACAGAATTTATCGGTACACAGGTATGCGAAATCATATGTGACGAACTAAATCTTGACAAAAATAAACTTGTAACCCCTGACAAAAAACAATTTGAAATTACCTCATACAAAAATGATAATGAATTGTATGTAAAAAAAGGTGCCTATTATGAATTGGTGCAGGGGATTTAGTTATGAAGAGATTTTTATCCAATAAGAGAAATGTTGTTCTGGTTGCTGTATTATACAGTTTTTTGTGGGGGAGTGCATTTCCTCTTGTAAAGATATGTATGGAGCAGTTCGGTGCAACTGACAATATGTCAAAGTGCTTTGTTGCCGGGGTGCGATTTACCCTGTCGGGAGTTCTTATTGCCTTGTTTTCATTATGCAAAGACAAAACATTTTTCAAAACCAAAAAAGATGATATATACACGGTTTTGCTTTACGGAGTGCTTACCGCCCTTCAATATGCATTTACATATATCGGACTTTCAAATGTCAATGGCTCTGTGGGAGCGGTTTTTGACCAGTTGTGTGTGTTTATTATTATCATCGTCAGTTGTTTATGTTTCAAAAATGATAAATTTAATGTGGCTAAGTTTCTTGGATGTATACTGGGATTTGGCGGGATATTGCTGATAAATACCGAAGGATTTGAATTCAGATTTGAATTATGGGGTGAAGGTGCAATGCTTTTTGCCGCTATAATTCAGTCAGCAGCATATTTTGTGGCTGTACTTTCGGCAAACAGATTGTCGGCAGTAAAACTTGTGAGTTTCGGTCAGTTTACCGGGGGAGTACTGATGATAATCTTTTCACTTACACATTCAATCCACATAAAGATTGTGACAGATACAGGGCTATGGGTGCTTGTGATTCTTTCTCTTATATCGGCAGTTGCATATGTATTGTCACTTCTTCCTCTGAGGTATTTTCCTGCATCGGAAATATCGGTGTTTAACCTTATGATAACGGTTTTTGGCGTTGTGATGTCAGCGGTTGTCCTTGGAGAAAATGTATTCAGGCTTAATTATCTTATATCATTTGTATTGGTTTCGGCAGGGATTTTCCTTGTCAACACAAAAAATATCAGGAAAGGCGGATGAATTATGGATTATATAAGTAAAGAAGACAGATTGTTTATCAAAAACAAATATCATCGTACGGACCTTCCTTTTAATCCGTATCAGAGATATGCTTATCACGGCTATGAGTATGATGAAGCCACAGGGCTGAGTGATGAAGAGATGCTCGATGGTCTTGAAAAACTTTTTTATGAAACAAAAGATATTCCTCATTGCCTTTCCAAGGCAAAAGCGTTTTGTTATGTGCTTGACAATATGCGTATTGATGTAAATGAACATGATTATTTTGTAGGACTGTACAACTGGGGAAGACTTCTTAACAATACATTTATTCAGAAATGGTACAAAGAAATAAATGACAGTATGCCTGAAGTTATGGACAAAATAGGGGATTTCCATAAGTCAGGCACCGCAAGTGTGTGGCTTGATATGGAACATTTCGTACCGGACTGGCAAATGATAATGTCATTAGGTATACCCGGTATTCTGGATAATGTAAAAAAATACAAAAATAAACACAATTACGATGAACTTACTACAGAGCAAAAAGCATTTTTTGAATCAATTGAGACAGAATATGAATCCATTCTGCGACTGATAAAAAGACTCGGTGATTATGCAAAAGTGCAAAACCATTCAAAAGCACCGATTGTAACTGAGGCAATGGAGCATCTTTTGTCAGGTCCGCCGCAAAATATATTTGATGCGCTTGAACTTATGTATCTGTTTTTTATGTGCTCTGAATATGTAGAGCAGTATCAGTCCCGCTCTCTCGGCAACGGACTCGACCATACACTTTGGAAATTTTATGAAAAGGATATCAGAGATGGCAGATTTACCCGCGACGAGATAAAGACATTTATTGCTTATTTTCTCTTGCAGTTTGATGCTATAGGGCATCCTAACGGTCATCCGTTATATCTCAGCGGAATGGGGGCAGACGGCAAAGACAGGACAACTCAACTTACATATGACATCCTTGATGTGTATGAGTGGCTTGATATTTTTAATCCCAAGATTCAGATTAAGATTCATCAGGGGACGCCTGATGAGTTGCTTGATAAGGTTACAAGACTGATAAGAAGCGGCAAAAACAGTTTTGTTTTCTGTTGTCAGCCGGGTATTATTAAGTCCCTTACAAGTTGCTATGGAGTCACATACGATGAAGCGTGTGAATGTGATATAAGCGGTTGCAATGAACAGCATATCAGGGCAAACGAGGCTTGTATGATATCCGCTCTTCCAAATGCGGCAAAGGCAATAAATTATGTCTTTGATAACGGTGCGGATTTTGTTACCGGCAAAAAAATCGGCATTGAAACAGGCGATATAAATGAATTCAGATGTTTTGAGGATTTTTATACTGCATTTACAAAGCAGTTGGCATATATAACGGATTGTTGTATCGATATTGCAAACCAACGCGAAAAATATATAGCACAAATCAATCCTTCGGTTCTTCTTTCTGCCACCATACCAAACAGTCTTGAGACAATGAAGGATGCATATGCATTCGGTGTGAAATATCCTACATCTGCATTGCTTCTTTGTTCGTTTGCTACTGCTGTTGATTCTTTGCTTATGATAAAGGAATTTGTATACGAAAAAAAGGAAATATCCTTATCTGAACTTAAAAGTATACTGGAAAAAGACTGGAAGGGGTATGAGGATTTGAGACGCCGTGTCATTAAATCCAAACACAGATACGGCAATGGCGACGACAGAGCAGACCGTATGGCGTCCGGAGTTTTTGATTGGTTTGCTTCATATGTGAACGGACGTGCGAACAGCCGTGGGGGAGTGTTTAAAACCGGAGTTCCGTCTACTCTTGAGTTTATCACTCAGGGGAAACTTACCCGTGCCACACCTGACGGCAGAAAAACAGGCGATGAATGTGCCAAAAATGTCGCACCCTGTATCGGTGCAGAGCATAACGGTGTTACCGGTACACTTAATTCTGTAATGAGTCTTAATGCATATTTATTTTCTGAGGCTTTGGTGTCTGATATGATGCTTCATCCTTCTGTTATACAGGGAGACGACGGTATAGAGGCATTGAAGGGAATTATAAAAACATTTATGGCAAATGACGGACTGAGTATTCAGTTCAATGTTTTTAATGCAGACACTCTTCGTGATGCACAAAAATATCCTGAAAAATACAAAAACCTTCAGGTGCGTATCACCGGATGGAATGCATTGTGGAATGATCTTAATCCCGAGGAGCAGGAGGCTTATATCATAAGAGCCGAAAGTTTCGGAGTATAGATAGAAAAAACTTTTGATATTTAAGGAGGAAAATTATGAAAAAACTTTTAGCTTTGATGCTAAGTCTTGTAATGCTTCTGTCTTATGTACAGATTTCAACTTTTGCATCATCACAAATCAGTGTTACAATCGACGGTACAAAACAAAACTATGATGTAATGCCTGTTATCCAAAACGGCAGAACACTTGTTCCCATGCGTGGGATTTTTGAAGCATTGGGAGCAGAAATCAATTGGGACGAAACTACAAAAACAGTTACCGGTACAAAAGGGGATATCGATGTTTCTCTCACTATCGGAGATACATCTGCCAAGGTAAACCAAAAGGAAGTCATTCTTGATGTTCCTGCAATAATCTCAAATGGCAGAACACTTGTTCCCGTAAGATTTATTTCCGAAACTCTCGGATGTGAAGTCAATTGGGATGACAGTGCAAAGACAGTTATCATAAATTCTCAATCTGATTCAAAACTGGCAAAACTTGTATCAGAGGTTCACAGACCTGTGCCTACAGAATTTACTGCATCAAACAGTATGGATGATATGTTGTATTTCACTGCTCCTCCTATTGAAGAACAGGAAAAAATATACAAAGAAGTCCGTAAACTCGGTGAGGTTGTCTGCTCTACAGAAGAATTTATGAGCAAACTCACCCCCTTTGACAGCACTGTTGACAATTATGCAAAATTCGGTTCATATGAAGTGGTGGATGTGAAGAATATGGAGTTTACAAAGGCTCTGAGAATTACCTGCACAAAGGTAGCAAATCCTTCTGCAAACTTCATAGTAAGAACAGATGCTACTACCGAAAGAGTCCCCGGAGAGGGTTTGTCACCTGATGATGTAATGCTTCTTGCATTCCGTTTCAGAATTGTATCAGGCGGTGCTCCTGACGGAACAGGACAGGTTCAGTTTCAGATAGAAAATCCTGTGGGATACAGAAAGGCAGTATTCACACTTTGTACCGCTACACCTGAATGGAATATTATGTATATACCGTTTACCGGTGTTGAAAATGCCACATCAATGGGTATCCGTGCAGGTTTCTATGAACAGGTTGTAGAAATCGGCGGTATAGAAATCATCAATTTCGGACCGGGCTTTGACTCCAAAAAACTTCCTGCTACTTCTTCCGAATTCCCTGAACTAAAAGAGGGTGCACAGTGGAGAGATGATGCTATAAAGAGAATAGAAGAAATCAGAAAAGGTGACTTTTCTGTTGTAGTCAAGGATAAAGAAGGTAATGTAATTCCCGATGCTCAGGTAGAACTTGATATGTTTGAGCATGAATTCCATTTCGGTACCTGTGTAAATGCCTGGATTACAAATACCAACGAGCCTGATTATGCCAATAAACTCAGCGAAAACTATAATGCCTCCGTTACAGAGCACGAACTGAAATGGGGACCATATTCAAGAAATCCTTCCAATGCACAGGAGGAAGTAAAACTGACACAACAAGCAGGTATCAAATATATCAGAGCCCATTCCATTGTGTTTGACTCCAATGATGCTACAAATATGCCTGCGGAATTTCAGGAAGGAAGAGCAGGAAATTATACAAGAGAAGAAGTTGTTGCTGTACTTAAAGAGCATGTAGACAAACTCTTCAAAGATGATTTTGATGGTGTATTCACAGACTGTGATGTTGCCAACGAAATTATCAGACACCGTTATTTAAGATCATCTCTCAGTAAAGACGGAAAGCCACTTCATTACAGTGTGACTGAAATGTCACCTGCTCCTGACAGTACTTTTGAGGACAACACATTGTTTGTTGATTATTTCAGACTTGTAAGAGAAGCAACCGACGGCAAGGTAGACCTCTGGTACAACGAAGCAGGGGATGTATATACAGACAGATATATTGAATACCTTGATACCTTCAAGGCACTTGGAGTGGATTATGACGGACTTGGTAGTCAGAATTCGGATCGTAGCCAT
>JAZSJF010000154.1:0-2243 GCA_045534195.1 Clostridia bacterium
ACGGAATTTGCTATATGTACTTCGTACGCGATATATCTTCGATGCGATATGTTGCCTTGCGGCAACGAGATAAAGGAATTTATATCATATCGCAACCGAATGAAATGAGGTTATATCGAATTTGCGAAGCAAATATATCGAACGAGCGCGAGCGAGTATATCGCTAATAAAATAAAAATATTCTTATGGTTCGGCTTTCCCAGAAAAAAGACTTTTCTCACGAATAGTCTTTTTTCAACGAAATAAATCCTTTCAGGATTTGTGAAATACCCTTCGTGGATGAAATCTGCTTCGCAGATGAAATCGCCTACGGCGTGTGATAAAAGGATTTGTTTCATTTCACAGAAAGCGGATGCTTTCTATTTCACAATTTCAGTAAGAAATCATTTCACCTTTTATCTCCCTGTCAATTTTTCTCAATCGCAACAACCGTTTCTCACATCGGGCTCTCCTGAAAAACAATCCCTTTCAGGCGGAAAGAATTCTTCTACCGGGAAATGAAGTTTATTAAAGAGTTCGCATGGATTGGAATCACTTGTTGTGGTACACTCACACTCCGGTATACAGAAATCAATTACAGGAATGAGAATCTGAACATCTCTTTCAAGTCTTACAATTGTAAATACTCCCAGAGTAATAAATACTTTTCTGTCATTATCATTATCTACCACACTTCCGTCTATTGCAGAACAAATACCCGACGGAATAGAGGAAATATCACAATTACAACAACAGCAGCAACATGATTTATCCGTTGGTTCCACTACTTTTACACCAAGGCAGATAGGATCAACAACTTCCACCTGTGCTATAGGCAGGTTGTTTTTTTGCCACAACTGAATATCCCCTTCGTCGAAGCGATATTTGGACTGAAATATCTTTGCATTTCCTTCCGAGCCAAAGAGAATAACTTTCTTTTCATATACTGCAAGCCCCTCAACCTGTTTCGTTCTTGACGCGCCGCAGATTACATCAAGAGTAATTTTGAAGAAAAATCTTAAATCAACTGTATAATATCCTCTGTTAAACTGCACCGGTTCCACATCTGAATATACCCAGATAATTTCTGCCTTTCTGCACTTCACGCTCAACGCATCATTGACCAATTCCTGAGAACATCCTGAAAGATAGACTCTTAAATCTTCTATACATTCTTTATCTTTGCACGAACCGTACACCTTACGTGTCTGAATACAAGTAGAGCCACTGTTACATTCTGATGGGCTCACACCATTATTTCTGCCAGTCATACATATCCTCCTGATAATAATATTATAAAGGCATATGCCTTATTATCATTGTATGTCTGATATTTAATTTTTGTGAAAGAATTGAAAATAATGCCGTTTTTGTAATATAACCGTTTCTTAAAAATATACTTTAATAACCATACAATATAATATGAAAGGATGTTTTTATGAAACTTTTTGTCGTACACAAAAACACTATAATTATGTATTCATTAATTTTTGTATTTGTGATGGGACTTATTACACTGAATAAAGATGCCGCTCTCAATGTAATCCAGACAATGGCACCCAAAAAGGACCTCCCCATATATTCCGTATCTGCCGACCAAAAAATATGCTCCATAAGTTTTGATGCAGCGTGGGGAAATGAAGACACCGGAGACCTTATAAAAATTCTTGAAAAATACAATGTAAAAACAACATTTTTTGTTGTCGGTGCCTGGGTGGACAAATACCCTGAATCGGTAAAACAGTTATCTGATGCGGGACACGAGGTAATGAATCACTCTGACACTCATCCTCATATGACAAAACTTTCTAAGGAAGATATGCTTAAGGAACTTAACAACTGCAACGATAAAATTGAAAAAATAACAGGTGTACGCCCTACCCTTTTTCGTCCGCCGTACGGAGATTATTCAAACGATGTGGTAGGCACTGTAAGAGAAAACGGAATGTACACCATTCAGTGGGATACCGACAGTCTGGACTGGAAAGATCTTTCAAAAGAAGATATAACAAAAAGAGTGACCGAAAAAGTGTCCCCCGGAAGTATTGTTCTGTTTCACAATGCAGCAAAAAACACGCCTCAGGCTCTGCCTATGATACTCGATAAACTTATAAATGACGGCTACAAAATAGTCCCCGTATCACAACTTATTATCAAAGATAGTTTCACTGTAGACCACACCGGAAAACAGATTCCAGTACAAATGGAAAAAACATCTCTTGAATAACCTGTTAAAAATTTGGCAATCCTATTAAAAAGGTATT
>JAZSJF010000145.1:0-4974 GCA_045534195.1 Clostridia bacterium
AGTTTATCTGTTGTATGTGTGACAGGTGTTTTCGCTCTGTATAGCAGTAATAAAAAAAGATACAGAGGTGTACTGTCAAAATATCAGGTGAATTCTTTTGATGAATTGTGCAGTAAAAAAGAGTTTTTTGCAAAAAAAGAAAAAGAACTTTTATCACTTAAGAAAAAGCGTGACGAAATATCACAGAATATATTAATTCTCAGCAAATCAAAAGAGAATAAGAAAAATATTTTGGCAGAAAATATGAAGAGAACGGTGGAAGCCGTTACACAGAAAAACCGTTTGCAGACTGAGATTGAGCGCATCGGTCAGATTGAAAGAGAGTTAAAGGAAAAAGAGGCTTTGTATAAAGAAATCAAAGAAAGTCTTGAAAAATATTCAGAATATGTTAAAATAATAGATGATACAAAAGAATTAATAAGCAGTGCATACGAAAAAATGAAAAAAGATTTTTCTCCCCAGGTGTCTGAAAAGGCAGGAAAGGTTTTTTCTCTTGTTACAAATAATGATGATGAAAAAATCGTTGTTTCAGATGATCTTAATTTATCTCTCAAAAGGGGCGGAGAGTTTTATTCCGTATCGAATTTAAGCAGATCCACTCTTGATCTGATTTATTTTTCATTCAGAATGGCAATGATTGAAACTGTAATGCAGGTGAGAGGTTGTATCATTTTTGATGAGGCTTTTATAAGATATGACAAAGAAAGACTTGCAAATGTTTTTTCGTATCTGAAGGATTCATCCCATCAGATGATTTTTACCACATTTTCTGAGTATGAAATGGAATTTGCGGGAAATGAAAGAGATTATAATATTATCAGACTATAAAACCGGAGGTGCGTATTATGGCTAATACAACAGTTGAACTTAAAGGCGGAAGTGTAATAATTGAACTTGATGCTATTGCAAACATTGCCGGCATTACTGCTATGAGTTGTTATGGTGTTGTCGGTATGGCTTATAAGTCTAAAACTGACGAATTTGCTTCACTTCTTCGAAAAGAAAAACTCTCAAAAGGCATACATGTGGAATTTAAGGATGATAAACTGAATATTGATCTTCATATTATTGTTGACTACGGTGTGAATATCAATGCTATCTGTGACAGTATCAAAAACAGAGTAACCTATCAGGTGAATCTTATTACCGGAATAGAGGTAAATAATGTTGATATATATGTTGACGGTTTCAGATTGCAGGATATCGAGTAAAGAGGTGCGCCAATGATTAAAGAAATTAACGGTTCTATGTTTGCCGATATGGTTATATCGGGTGCAAACAACCTTTGTAATTACAAAAAACTTGTTGATGATTTGAATGTATTTCCTGTTCCTGACGGAGATACAGGTACAAATATGTCGATGACTATATCAAGTTGTGTGTCTGATCTTCAGGCAAACAGAGAAAAAAGTGTCAGTGATGTTGCAAAGGTCCTGGCATATTCTACACTGAGAGGTGCAAGAGGTAACTCGGGCGTTATTCTTTCTCAGCTTATGAGAGGTATATCAAAGACTTTTTCTGACAACGAAACTGCTAATCTTAATGATTTTTCTTCTGCTTTCAACAAGGCAACAGAAACTGCATACAGAGCGGTAATGAAACCGACAGAAGGTACTATTCTTACTGTTGCAAGAGAAACGAGCGAGTGTCTTGAATCTATTTGTGATAAGTATGAGGATATTCTTGAAGCCTTTGAAATTGTTGTAAAAAGAGCCAACGAATCTCTTGAGAATACACCGAATCTTCTGCCTCAGTTAAAACAGGCAGGTGTTGTTGACTCCGGCGGTAAGGGACTTGTGCTTATTCTTGAAGGTGCTTTGTCATTCCTTAAGACGGGAGAAATTATCCCGCTTAACGAAATTCAGGAAACTGTGGAAATATCTTCGGGAAAAACAGATATTGAAGTAGATATCAAATTTGCTTATTGTACAGAGTTTATTATAGAAAAAAGCAACAAAAATGTTGATTCATTCAAATTTAAAACTACCATTGAGCATTTCGGTGACAGTATGGTGGTTATTGACGATGATGACATAATCAAAGTTCATATTCATACAAACACACCTGATAAAGTGTTGTGCGAGGCTTTGAAACTTGGTTCGCTTATCAATATCAAGATTGAAAATATGAAATATCAGCATAATGAGATTATTTCCAAGAAGGAAAGCGAACCTTTGAAGAAATACGGTTTTGTTGCAGTATGTGTAGGTGACGGATTCAAAGAAAAGTTTATGAATTACGGAATCGAGCATATTATTCAGGGCGGACAGACAATGAATCCGAGTACGGATGATATTTTGCTTGAGGTGGATAAGGTAAATGCAGAAAATGTCATTATTTTTCCTAACAACAAAAATATTATCCTCTCTGCCAATCAGGTAAAAGACTTGTCTGACAAAAATATCATTGTTATGGAAACACGTTCCATTCCTGAGGCTTTTGCCGCTTTGATGGTGTTTGATGAAGAAAGTGATGTTGATGACAATATTGAGCAGATGAATGAAATGATTGATGCAATGTCCACCTGTTCTGTTACAAAAGCAGTAAGAGATACAGTTGTTGACGGACTTGAAATCAAACTGGACAATGATATGGGTATTGTTGACGGCAAAATCAAAGTCGTATCAGAAAAAGGAAGTGAAGATGCCCTTATTGAGTCGCTCAAACTTATGGTAAATGACGAAAGCGGCGTTATCACTGTGTATGCAGGTGAAGGAATTGAAGACAGTTCAATCGATATTTTGACAGAAAGAATTTCTGAACTATTCCCTGAATGTGATGTTGATGTTCTCAGTGGAGGTCAGCCTGTATATTCATTTGATGCAAGTGTAGAATAAAAGGTGGAGATTATTTTGGAAGATTTTTCGAAAAACTACCGTGATACTCTAAATACAGATATTCGTTTTATAAAGGGCGTTGGTGAGAAGAGAGCCGACGCCTTTAATAAAATGTCTGTTTATAATTTGTGGGATCTTATTTACTTTTTTCCCCGTACATATGAAGACAGAAGGGAAATAAAAAGAATATCTGACCTTAATTCGGGTGATGTATGTTGTATTAAGGCTATATGTGTATCAGGAATTTCCCAAAAAAGAATAAAGAAAAATATATCCTTGTGCGGATTTCAGGCATCTGACCGTACAGGGGTTATTTTTGTTAAATGGTTTACCAATCCCAATGTTAAACTGTCTTTGAAAAAAGGTGACGAGTTTATTATTTACGGTAGATGCATCAACGGTTATTCGGGTATGGAATTTGAAATGACAGTTATGGAAAGAAGTGAAAGCCCTGCAAGTACACTTCAGATTGTACCCGTATATCCTCTGTCAAAAGGACTTACGCAGAATGTGGTAAGAAATGCAATTGCAAATGCTTTTGTTAAAGTTGAAAAACTTGTGGATGTTTTTGATAAAAGTATTCTCGAGAGATATTCGCTTATGGATATAAACAGTGCTGTGGGTGCAATGCATTCGCCTGAGAATTTCGAAACACTTAAGATGGCAAGAAGAAGACTAAGTTTTGAAGAACTTTTTATGCTTCAGTTATCTTTGTTTCTTATGAGAAACAATCGTGACAAAGACAGAAATCATCCGATTACCGATACATTTGTTGTGGATGAGTTCATTGATTCACTTCCGTTTGAACTTACTAAAGGACAAAAAAATGCTCTTGATTCTATTCTTGAAGATTTGTCATCAGATGTATCTATGAACAGACTTTTGCAGGGGGATGTAGGATGCGGAAAAACTGTTGTTGCCGCCGCCTGTATGTATGTTGTGGCAAAAAACGGGTATCAGTGTGCTATGATGGCTCCTACGGAAATACTTGCAAATCAGCACTATGAAACTCTAAAAAAGTTTTTTGGTGACAGAATCCGCATTGCGCTTCTTACCGGTTCTACCAAAAAGAAAAAGGCATTGTATGAAAAAATAGAGCAGGGCGAGTATGATGTGATTATAGGAACACACGCTGTTATACAGAAAAGTGTTAAATTTAAAAATCTTTTACTTGCCATAACTGATGAACAACACCGCTTTGGCGTTAACCAGAGAGCAAGACTTTTTGAAAAATCAGGAAATAATTTTGCAAATGTACTTGTAATGAGTGCAACACCCATTCCCCGCACACTTGCTCTTATTCTTTATGGCGATCTTGATATTTCCGTTATTGACACCAAACCTGCGGGCAGACAGGAGATAGAAACGATTTTTGTAAATTCATCATACAAAAAAAGAGCATATGAATTTGTCAGAAAAGAACTTTCCCGTGGCAGACAGGGGTATGTTGTATGTCCTCTTGTTTCGGACAGTGATAGTCTTAGCGCGTCATCAAGTGAAGGAATGTATGAAACTCTTTCAAAAAAAGTATTTCCTGAGTATAAACTTGGCCTTATTCACGGCAAAATGTCCAATGAAGAAAAGGATGCAGTTATGGAAGATTTCCGTAAGGGAGAAATAAATCTGCTTGTATCCACTACAGTAATCGAAGTAGGGGTGGATGTGCCGAATTCCACTATAATGGTTATAGAAAATGCAGAAAGATTCGGTCTTTCTCAACTTCACCAGTTAAGAGGAAGAGTTGGAAGAGGCAGTGAAAAGTCATATTGTATTCTTATAAGTGATTCTGAAACAAAAGAGAATGCGGAAAGAATGACTATTATGACAAAAAGCAATGACGGTATGGAAATTGCTTCCAAGGACCTTGAACTTCGCGGTTCAGGAGAATTTTTCGGCACAAGACAACACGGTTTGCCTGAACTTAAAATTGCGAACCTTTTTACAGATACCGATCTTCTTGAGGATTGCCGAAAGTTATGTGAGGAAATTATAAAAAACGATCCACATCTTCAAAGTGAGGAAAACCGCCTTATAAGACAGAGAATAATGTCCATATACGAAAAAACAAATAAAAAAAAAATACTTAATTAAAAAAAGAAGCATTTTTTATAATGCTTCTTTTTCACATTCTTCTATA
>JAZSJF010000038.1:0-5241 GCA_045534195.1 Clostridia bacterium
GATCTGCATAAAGACAGAGTACGAAACACGACCTGTCGGTGAATGCCATAGCTATAACAGAAGCGAAGAAGATACAAAATCGGTTTATTACGGCGGATTTTTCCACACGGGAGATACCGCTTATAAGGACGAGTCGGGATATATCCACTACGTCGGAAGAAATGACGATATTATCAAATCTTCGGGCTACAGAATAGGTCCGTTTGAAATTGAAAGCGTGCTTATCGAGCATCCTGCGGTACTTGAGGTCGCTGTAACAGGCGTTCCCGATCCGGTAAGAGGCTTTGCAGTAAAAGCCACAATCGTTCTTTCGGAAGGATATGAAGGCACAGCGGAACTTACAAAGGAACTTCAGAATTATGTAAAGACCAATACTGCGCCTTATAAATATCCGAGAATCGTGGAATATGTAAAAGAACTTCCAAAGACCTTCAACGGAAAAATCCGCAGAAGCGAAATCAGAGAAAATGACTCAAAAAATTCAAACTAACAAGGGTGGTGTTTTATGAGCAACACAGGCACAAATAATGATTTTGAAAAAAATCTTATCAGGACAATCTATGATATTACCGGGGAACTTTTCCTCAGTGACAATTCGGTTGTTATCCATTCCTTCAACGGGGATGATTCAAAAGTTGGCAATACCTATGATGTGATGAATCTCAAATCTATGCTTGACAAAGTTCTTGTGTCAGATATTGACGGTGTGGAAAGCCTCACCGCACAGGGCATCAGGGAGATGTATGATGACGGCATAAGAGGAAAGACATTTTGCTTTTCCATTGAGAGAGAGCACAACATCATCAGGTGGTACGAACTTGCCTTCTATCCTCAGAATGGTCAGGAAAAAGTGCTTGTAACTATAAGAGAGATAGACAAAAAAGAGGATGCTATCACTCTGATGCTCAACAAAAAGCCGGTAACAGTGTATCTTAAAGATATACTTTATGTGGACTACGGCAATCACAGCGTAGACATTTATACAGACGGCAAAAAGACCAGTTTCTTTTCAGTTGCATTCAACGATGTGGCAAGAGTTCTTATGAAACACACCAGATTTTTAAGAAGTTACAAAAACTGTATTATAAATATGGACAGGGTGGAGAGAATTGAAAATGATTCATTTGTGATGGATGATAATGAGATTATTTCTATCCCGAAGAGAAGGCTTAAAGAAATCAAAGCCATATACGAGGCATATATTCTTAAACAAAAAAACCGCCTGTGATGAAGAGTAAAAATCATCCGGAACGCATAAGGCGGAGATAAATATTGTTTTTTAATTCAAGGTAGGGATTTGCTGATGCAAATCCCTTCTTTTTTTGTGCCTTATGCTACAGACAACTCATCGTCTTCGCAGTATCACATACGGCTTCGACTTGATTTGTCTGTTCCAAAAGATTTTTCCTTCTTCATCAGTATATACCTCGGTTTGATTTGTCCGTTCCGACCTGTTTTTATCGGCTTTTTATCGTATCATTACAGTTTCGACTCGATTTGTCTGTTCTTAATTATTTTGATGGATTTTATTTCAAAAAATTACCCCATTGGGGACGGTCCCTAATGGGGTAATTTTGGAAGTTTGTTCCCAAAAGTGCATTAAAATAAGGCAAAATACCATTGAAACGGCACATATAATACTATAATATGAAATTGTAACAGTAAAAAAATAGCAAGGAGTGGAATGATGAAAAGAATAATTTCTCTGGTTTTGTGTATGGTAATGCTTTTGGGTGCTGCAAGGTGTTTTGCATTGCCGGTAGCGGTACCTGATGTGTTGGAAAGACCAACCGACCACAGACCTGTACCAACAGAATTTGAAAGAAGTAAGGATTTAAATGACCTTTATTATTACCCTATGCCCGAGGATGGTGACACGACATTTGCATCACTTTCAGGCGGAGAAGTGGTTATTAGCGGAGATGACCTTTTTTATGAAGGTGCAACTATCGAAGGCAAAAACCACGGCAAAATTGAAGTAGTCGAAGTAGAAGGAATGCCTTTTAAAAAGGCACTTCGTATGACAACTGACACATTGCCTGCGTCACATTCAGGATATAATTACAGAATTTACCCTGATGATTTTGAAAAGTTTTCAAAGTTTAAAGACGGCGATCAACTTCTTGCCAAGTTTTATGTAAGAAAGATATCAGGCGGTGACATAGACACAAACTTAAGTGCTGTTTATGCTTATTTCTGTGAAAAATCATGGGTAAAAGCCAACGACGGCAGACAGTATCAGAAGGTAGAATTCGGAAGTGACTGGAAGACTGCCTATGTTCCGATTAACTTAAATCACGCTTACGGTGAAGCAGGATTTGTATTCAGTCTCAATCCTATTTATTATACAGGTGTCATAGAAATCGGCGGACTCGAAATGATAAACTACGGCACAAAGTACGGTCTTTCAGATATGCCTGTAAACCAGTCCCGTTATGCCGGTTGCGAGGAGGATGCTCAATGGCGAAAAGATGCCATGGCGAGAATAGAGCAGATAAGAAAAGGCGATGTAGAAATCGTCGTTAAGGACGAAAACGGAAATCCTGTTGCCGATGCAGATATCAGTGTGGATATGTATGAACACGAATTTCCTTTTTCTGCTGCAGTAAGTAACGAACTTGCAAGAAATGAAAAGTACCGCAAAGCATTTGTAGAAAATTTCAATGCGTTGGGTACAGAAGGTCTTTTTCACAAATGGGTGGAAAATGATGATGAAAATACCTATTATGATCATGCGGAAGGTTTTATAGATTTCGCCCAGAGAAACAATATCTCCAAAGGAATTCATGGTCATGCTCTTATCTATGACGGAGGAGTGAATGACCGCTGGATGGTAGGTTACAAAAATGTCTGGGAGGACAAAGAGGCATCATTAAAGGCCATTGAAGAACACTTCAAATATATGGCAGAAAGATTCCCTGAAGTTACTTGGTGGGATGTTTCCAACGAAGATGGCTCAAGATATGAAAACGGCAGAGGTATTACAAACACCTTCAAAAGACTTCATGGACTTGATATCGTTAAATACTGGTACGAATGGGCAAATAAATATTTCCCTGATGCCAAATTAAGTGTTGCAGAAGGTTTCGGACCAATCGGTGCATTCAACGGTGCAGAAAAACCATTTGTAGAATATCTTGAACAGATTGCAGATTTTGACAGAATTTCATTCCATGGACATGTAGGTTATGGCAGTACACCGGCTGATCTTATGAGAACAATAGAACTGTTGGGTGAATTCAACAGAGAAATTATGGTCACCGAATTTGATACAAAGGGAGTTGGACTTGATGTGAATTATCAGGGAAATATAGCAAGAGATGCTCTTATTGCTTATTTTTCTATGCCACAGGTTTCTATGATTCAGTTGTGGGGAATCCATAATGCTTCAAGTACAACACTTGACCACAGAATTTTGTGCTATTATGATATGTCACTTAAGCCGAGCGGTGTAGTATTCCAGGACCTTGTGTACAACAAATGGTGGACAAGAGAAAAAGGAAAGACTGATGCTGATGGCAAATACAGCCTTCGTGCATACTATGGAGATTATGATATAAAGGTAACACACAATGGCGTTACAAAGATAGTTTCTGTCCCTCTCTATAAAGGTAATGACAACAAAGTAGAGATTACAATATCATCCAAAGACAATTCAGTAAGTGCTAAACTTAACAAAGACAACGGAATACATTTCCTTAAAGAGTATAAAGAAGGAGAAAAGAATCCTTATTATGTAGTAGCAGAATATAAGGACGGAAAGTTGGTCAGCGGATATCATTCGGGAGAGTATACAGAAATTGACAGAAGAAAATATCTGATTGTTAATTATACAAAAGAATATACCGATTCAGAACTTTATGTATATTCTGTATCTGACGGCGTTATGACAGAACTTGTGAAATAGGAGGGGCATTATGAAAAAAATATTGGCAGTATTACTTGTATTTGTGATGTGTTTCAGTTTATTCACAGTCGCAAATGCAGAAAATGAAATAAAAGTTGTAATTGATGATAAAAACCAGTCCTATGACCAGATGCCACAGATACTTAACGGCAGAACACTTGTGCCATTGAGAGGAATTTTTGAGGCGCTTGGTGCAAAGGTAGAATGGGTAGACCAGACAAAGACAATCATCGGATCAAAGGGCTCAAATACTGTTATTCTTCAGGTGGAAAGCACATCTGCCGTAATGAATAACAAAAAAATCACCCTTGATGTTGCACCAAAAATTATAAATTCCAGAACTATGGTTCCCGTAAGATTTATCTCTGAAGCATTGGGTGCAAAAGTAGACTGGATAGATGAAACAAAAACTGTAGTTATCACAAGCGAAGAACGAGTGCAGGAAATTATCAGAAAAGAGCAGAAAGAAAAAGGTATAGTTGTAGTAGATTATGATTCTTTTAAGAAAAATTGCAAAAAATATGAAAACGGTTTTGCAAAAATCGAATTAAAAGATGATGTGTTTGTGATTGATGTGACCAAACTTCCCGAAAAAGACCTTCAGGTAACATTAAATCTTCTTACACCGCTTGAAGCAATAATAAACAAAGGCGATGTTTGTATTCTTAATTTCAAAGCGCGTCTTGTATCAGGCGGAGATAACGGTTCAGGATATATCAAAGCCTGGGTTCAGGGAGCAAACAGTGAAAAAGCACTTTTTGCAAGATCTGATGTAAAGAGTGAATGGACAGAATGTAATATGCCGTTTGTGGGAATTGAAAAAATGACAAATATGGGATTCAGATTTGGCGGTGCATTGCAGAGTCTTGAACTCAAAGATATTGAAATTGTAAATTACGGACCGGAAAAGGATGTAACGACACTTCCTTCTACTGTTATAGACGACGGAAATACAGTAGCACCGGGAATATCAGCAGAAGTCAAAAAAGAACCTGTTCAGGAAACACCAAAAAGTGAAATCAAGGTGGAAGGACTTCCTGAGGGCGGAGTGGTTGTAGTAGATTCCGTAGAATTTACCAAAAACATCAAGCATTATGAAAACGGATTTGCAAAAATCGGATTTGATTCTGATGTGCTCAAGGTAGATGTACACACTCTTCCCGATAAGGATTTGAAAGTGTATTCAACAGTACAGAAGGATATATCATCGCTTATTTCGGCAGATGACATATGTGTTATGACATTTGAAGCAAGACTCGTATCAGGGGGAGATGAAAACGGTATAGGATATATCAAACCGTGGGTGCAGGGCCAGTCAAATGTAAAAGCACTTT
>JAZSJF010000357.1:0-3328 GCA_045534195.1 Clostridia bacterium
TCTTATCAATGCAGAATGGTATGTAAAGGGAATGGATGCCATTACTCCCGAAAATGATCTTACAAATGAATCAGGTGTTGGCTGGACAGTTGAAACACAGAAGGAGAGAGTAGATTATTATCAGAGCTTTGTTCTTGATATGATTGAATCAGGTGTATTTGTAGGATGGCAATGGTTCAGATATACCGACAATGTGGGAGGACCTTCCAACGGTTCATCAAACCCTGATCTTAATTCAAACAAGGGTATCTATACAAGAGATTATAAGCCTTATACCGAAACTCTTGAAGGAATGTACAGAATAAACCGTAATGTTTATGAACTCATAAAATATTTTGATAAATAAGGAGGAATTATCATGAAACGACTGTTAAGTATTATTTTATGTTTTATATTGTTGTTAAGTGCGTGTCCGTTTTCTGTATATTCTGCCTCTCTGTCATCTGACCGTATTGTAAAGACAGAAGATATGGAAAGTCATGAGGTAAATAAAACACTTGAATTGAATACCAATGAACACTTCTGCGGTTTCGGTACACAGATAGGAAATACCATTATTACAGATGAGTTTTCACATACGGGCTCAAAATCACTTAAGCAGTACGGAAGACACTCAATGGGTGCTACCGTGAAGATACACAATCTTTTTGATAAGAAGCTTACAACGGATGATGCGGGAGCAAGATATACTGTATCATTCTATGTGTATGCAGATAAATCTTCCGGTGTTTACAAAAAAAGTGCTGCAGGAGTAGGAGAAAGTGAGAGAGTTGATTATCAATATACCGAAGAAGAACTTAAAAGCAGTACGGGCTGCAGATTTATAGTATATCTTTGCGGACCTGATGCAAAGAAATATAAGTACCGTACAGGAACTGTAAATGCTCAGTATTATGATATACCCTGGAACGAATGGACATGTATCAATTATTCTTACATTGTAGATTCCAAATATCTTCCTACCGATTCTTCCGACGATTTGTCAGATCCTTATCTTGAAAGTATAAGAGTGGGAAATACAGGAGATTATTCTCTCGATCAGGGCTGTCCGGATACCTTCTATATCGATGATATTACTGTGAAAAAAGAAGACGAAAATGCGTACAGAGGTGTAAAGTATGATGATATGGAATTATACTCTATGGATGAAAAGTTCTATGTAAGAAACCATCATTCCTTCTGCGGATTCGGCACACAGACAGGAAAAACCATCCTTTCTGACAAGATAGCACATTCAGGGAAAAAATCCATAACCCAGACTGGTCGTTATGGTGCAGGTGCTACAGTTAAAGCCCTCAATCTTTTCGGAAGAGAGCTTAACGAAAAAGATGTGGGTAAGATGTTCCGTATATCTTTTTATGTATATTTTGACAAAGAAGCGGGCGTATACAAAAAGGACCCTTCGGGAGTGGATAAAGATAAGAGAAAAGAGTATCTCTATACCGAAGATGAGCTTAAAGAATCTGAAGGCACAAATCTGTATGTATATATGTGCGGTCCTGATGAGGACAGATTCTTACACAGACAGGGTTATTCATCTGCGGGAAATGCAACCTATGTGGTCCCGTGGAATCAGTGGACAGAGGTGGCGCTTTATTATACTGTAAAGAAAGAATTTCTCCCTACAGGAGAAAGCGCCGATCCGTATATCAACGCTATGAGAATAGGACAGGGAACCCTTGACTATTCTATTAATTCAGGACTTGCAGACACATTTTATATAGATGACCTCTATGTATCAGAGGTGGGAGCCGAAATCCAAGGAGGATATCTTGATAATAAGGTTTATATAGTCACACAATACAGTGATGTGTGCAGAGAGGACCATGCAAGGACTTTTATACTTGAATATGACGCATCAGGCAAGCTCCTTGGTGCAAAAATAGGTGACAAGGTTTCTACCAAGGATGCAGTAGGAAAAGCTGTAACCACAGAAACTGAATATGATAGAAAAGATCAGTCATCAAGGATATATACTACTGTTTGCTCAGATCTTTTCACAGAACCTCTCGTACAGAAATCTGAGTTCATAAAGAAGCCGGCAGGCTATGAATATGTTACAAAATATGCGGCAAAGGAAAGAGCAAAGGAAATGCTTTTGCTTTCTAAGGCAGAGTATAAGGATGAGGTTTCATTTAGTGACAGAGTGGACAAGGAAAACGAATACTTCCTTGCTACTGATGATACTTATATATCTGCATCAAAGCCTGATACAAACTACAGGGGACAGGGTACTGTACAGGTAACGGGAGATCTTTCAACTGTAGTTAAGTTTGATATATCCGATTCAGTGAAGAAGTCCACAAGCCACGCATATCTTTGTCTTTATACCTCTCAGGTCACAACACCGGGCAAGGCAGAGGTATATGCTGTTCCATCAGGATGGACAGAGCAGAAAGTCACATATAACAATCTTGGTGAAATCGGAGAAAAGATATCAGAGCTTCAGATAGAATACAAGGATCTTGCATATTATTTCGATATTTCATCATATATAAACAAAACTGTCAAAGATGGTGTAAATGAATTAAGCTTTATTGTTAAGACAACTGACGGAAATATGAAATTCCTTTCAAATGAATCAACCCAGAGAAACTACAAGCCAAATCTCATTTTTGAGGGTGTGGGAATGAAAGAAGGAGAGAAGAAAGTCTCAAGCTTTGATTATTCAAACTATGTAACTGCTATGAAAAAGCGTGACAGAGGTACAAAGGGTACATATGTACCTACTCCTACAAAGATTATGGATTCCATCAAGGATTATACCCCTGTAACAGGAGACCTTACCCTCAATAAATACGGAAGCCCCGTAACAGAAGAAAGATACCAAGCCACAGGGTTTTTCTACACAAAGAAGATTGACGACAGATGGTGGATAATAGATCCTGAGGGCTACAAACAACTTCATGTGGCAGTAGGCGTGGTAAAGCCTGAGCTTAATAACACAAAAGAAACCAATGCCTTTAATGCAAAATACGGCACAAGAGAAAAATGGTCGCAGATGGTACTGGATGAATTAAGACCATACGGATTCAACGGTTGCGGTCCATGGTCAGCCTATGAAGACCTTCTCAATGTCGAAGACAGAATACCTATGGTTCAGGCTGTATTTTTGATAGAATTTCAGGCAGGATATGATACTAATGAAGACGATGGTATAATGACCGTGTTTGATCCTCGTTTTGAAACACATTGTGATACAAAGGCAAAAACCCTTGTGAAGGATTTTAAGGACAATCCTTATGTATTGGGATGGATGATAGAGAACGAGCCTCCTGCAAGTGATAATATGCTTGAGCTGACACTTAATTCAAATTCTATGGATCAG
>JAZSJF010000338.1:0-1881 GCA_045534195.1 Clostridia bacterium
GGAACCATTGTTCTTCCGTCAATAATCTGCGGTGCAACATCAAGTTGTACATCTTTGTCATTGACTTTTCCTTCATCAACTCCAACACAAAGAACAATTACCGTTTCACCCAAAGTCGCTCTGACAGTTCTTGTCTGCTCTTTCCATTCAATCTCCGCACCGAATTCTTCAAAAATTCCGCGCATGGGAACAAGTGTTCTGCCGTTGATAATCTGCGGCATTACATCAAACACCTTATTCTGACCATTTATCACAATCTTTATACCGTCAGCCAATGCAACCATAAACAAAGATGTTGCCACGATAACCATAATCAGCATAACCGAAATAAATCTTTTCATCCTGCTCATCTCCCTTTATAAAATTTAATAGTTTATCATATATTCTTATTATATCATATAAATAAAGAATGTAAATACAATTACAAAAGGAGATGCAAAATCTGTTCAGCATCTCCTTTTATTCATACTTTGTTATTCAGTTAATCCTTTTCCAAAAGCGGCTGTAATCGGAATTTCTTCATTTATCCATACAAACACCTTTGCTTTTGAAGAACCTTCAGGACAAGTAATGTCCGAAACTTTGATGTTTTCTGCTTTTTCACCGTTGGATACAAGGTCATTCTTAACCAGTCCAAGCATTTTGTCATCTTCAGAATAGAATGCAATAAACAGGTTATAATCAAGTCCTGCTCTTTCTGTAAGATTGTTGAATGTTGAACTTAAGTTAAGTTTTCCGCCTTCAACGGTAACTGCGTGGTCAAAACTTACCCAGTCAGCGTAGCCCTTGATAGTATTGATTCTCTTATTTGCAGGAAGACCGTTGATGTTTACAAGCACTTTGTATTCTGTGATTTTGTCACTTGTATACTTAAAGCCGTCAAATTTGAAATCAAATACATACTTTCCGTTTGAATCAATTGTTGTCTGACCTATCTGAAGTATATTATCTTTTGATGGAGGGGTGCCGTCATTTGCATAGAGCACATATGTAGCCTGATTTTCTGCATGTGCAGAAAAGTCACCCTTTTCCACCTGCCCGCTTATAACTACCTTGCCTGTATAAGGGAATGTAAATACATCTGCATTGTTATTGTCAAAATTACCTTCCACAGACCATTCGCGCTGAGAACCTTTGGTAATCTTTACAACTGTATCAACATCACTCCAGGATACATCTTCCGGAAGAGTGATAGTATATCCGGATGCAGATTCAACAAAAAGCACATCTGTTTCTGTACCGTCAAAATTGAGAATCTTTGCCTCTTTAGCAAATGTTGTTCCGTCTTTTGGCTTAGGAATTGTAAGTGCCGTTCCGTCAGGTGCATTGAGAATATGGAGATATACTGTTTCTCCATCCAGAGATTCTGTTGATACACCCCATTCAAGATCGGAAACATAAACATTCTCTTCTGTGGGATATATTTTGCCGATTGTTGTATTTTTTATTGATTCTTCTACCGGTTCAATATATTCATTTACTTTTACAAGTGTATTTCTTACATTCTTTTTCCAGTAATCTCCGTTAAGATTATCTGTTTCTCTTGCAGGATAGAATCCTGTGGAAGGCAAGAAACCACCATGTGTGGATACAGATGACATAGCAACAAGATATCTGAAGATACTTTCTGCACTCTGTATGTTATATGTTGTGCTCTGTGCAGTATCCGCCCACCAGTTTGCAGAACCAAGAACTATTGCAGACTGATAACGGGAAATCTTTGTATCGTCATCAAAATCAACCTGTCTGTTGATTTCCCAGCATCTGTAATCAGGGCAGGTATGACCAACACCGGGATTAAGATTACCTTCATTAAATCCTGTATTCATAGTAAGAATCATTCCGGGGTTGAATGTAAGACAAGTGTTTCTTAGTCTTTCC
>JAZSJF010000157.1:0-4374 GCA_045534195.1 Clostridia bacterium
GCAAGAGTAGACAAAACATTCATTACAAAGCCTATAATCCCTGTATCAGACACTGTCAGAAGTTCAAGGAGAGAAACTGTGACAGAAAGCACTACTGCCGCCAAAGGTCCAAAAAGAAATCCGCCGATGGCAATAATTACATCCTTTATATCATAATTAAGAAATGGAGCCGCAGGCATAAGAGGTATTCTTATAAACACAGTCACTATATACGCCATTGCGGTGAGCATTCCGAGTATTGCAAGATTCTTTGTTGTAAACTGTTTTTTTAAATTCATATCATAAATTCCTTTCACAAAAAAATCCGCCCGAAAATACCTTCGGGCGGAAATAAATCAAGATAAAATGACACACATCTTTTCCCATCCAGACTATAACTGTCGGTTCCGGAATTGCAGCATATGCTCACCGGATCATGCCATAAGGCTCGCGGACTTTACCGCCGGTAGAGAATTACACTCTCCCCAAAGATCATCATTACTGTATATAATATTACAACTTATCTGATATGTCAACAGTTATAATACAATTTTTATTACATTTTCTTCATTTTTGTAAAAATCTGCAGTTACATTTTTTGTCTTTCCGTTATAATCCACTGCTATATCATAGTTTCCAAAAAATCCTCTTACACTGCATTCACCGTTTTTGTCGGTATATGTTTCTTCATCAGTCCACCATTTATTGTATACAAGATCCTCATATACAAGACCTGATTCTCTTAAACTCCAGTCAGACTTAAAAAGCGGTGCATAAGGTTTGATATTTGAATCATCCCAATATCCCCACATATATATGCCGTCCATCTTTTCGTAAGAAAACGCTGCAATCATAAAGTCTCTCATATAATTTCCCATAAGTGTCTGGTCACGGTTGCTTATGGAAAGTTCAGTAACTTTCATTCTGAATCCATACGATGCAATCTTATCCCAGAGAGAAAACAGTTCATCAGGCATAGGCTGAACTCCGTCATAATGGGACTGAAGCCCTATATGATCACATTTAACTTCGTTATCCTTCATAAACTTAAGAATTTCAAAAAACTCGTTTCCGTGCTGATATTCGTTGTAGAAGTAGCATCCCTCGGGATTTATTTTGTTTGCCCATTCGAACCATTCTTTGATATAGCCTTGTCCGTGAATATCTCTGAAAAGAGTATTTACACTCATTTCATTTGCCACATCCCAGTCTGTGATATAGTCCTTATATTCGGGAATTATATGTTCCATATGAGATACAATGGCGTCATCAAGTTTTGACTTATCTTCCATAATTTCTCCTATAAAAGGAGGTACAAGATTGGTTCCTATTCCACTCTTCAGTTTCTCCCACACAAGAGAATGACCTCTCATATATTTACATCCAAGGTCTTTGAGAATCTTTACCTGTTTATCTGCTCTGTCGCCGTTCTCATTTACATAAGGTCCCCATTTCATATATGTTTCGGAAACGGCAGAATTGAATTCTCTTGAAAAAGCCTTATGCATATCAGGTTCATCTATAAATTTGCCGCTGATTGCTGTACCAAATTCAAACTGATGCTCATACATCGACGCCCTGACTTTGGCATCTTTAACGGGATTTCCGTCTGTATCACATACTATAATCCTGAAATCACCCTTACGGATTTTTTCTATTCTGTTTAATGCATCCGCTCTCCATTTTGCTCCTTTTTCAAGTTGAGGATAAGAAACCTTTTTTAAAGGTACATCCTTTGGAAGAAACTGATTGAAATAGTTTAATATTACAAAATTCTTAATCTCTATTGTCTGTGCAATAAACCCCAGACGAAAAGCCAGTCTGTTATGATTATCCTTTGCAATAAAGGGAATATAAACCCTTTCCCACTTATCAGGTGCAAGTTCCTGTGAGATTACGGCTTTTTTGAATGTAACATCTTCTTCTGCCTGAAACTGAACTTTACCGAATCCGTCTTCCATTCCTTTTTCGGTATTTCTTATATAAAAACTTGCTACAAGGGTATCTCCCTCAAGAAATCCTTCAAGGGGATTTAAAAACTCAATCATATCCGACATAGACTTATCGGGGGCTGAAGGTATTTCAAATCTAATGACCTTATCTCCCGTATCATCTGTTATGGTATTACATTTTGCATCGCTTTGCAAAACTGCATTATATTCAAGATAATTACTGTATATTATCTCTCCCTTGTATTTGCCGTAAAATTCATCAAGGTCTACGGTTTCCTGTTCAAAATACATAAGGTCATCCATGGACTTTGATTTTGTAAACTTTTTAGGAATCGGTCTGCGGAAATCCCTTTTCCATCCGGAAAGTATGTGCTTATTCACAATAAATCCTCCTTTTGTAAAGGTAAAAACACCCAACAGCATCGGCGTTTTTGCCTTATGAGATATGAAAAAACTTTATTTTAATCTGACAGATTTACACAACGGTGCCAAAGTTGATGTTTCCCATATAAATATTCTTGCTTCTGAGTTTGCAGGAAGTTCCTTATCGATATCAAAGGTATATATTCCGCCCTCTTTATAATCCGCTTTATCCGCATATGTCATCTTACCGCCTTCATAAATTACAAAGAAGACATCTGCATTTTTTGAATCCTCAAGGGTGAAATCCACAGACTTAAGAACATTTCCTTCAAAAGTCTTATTAACAACCATAGTATCATAACTGTGTGATGCCACATTTGTCACATATGTACTGAAAGCCTGATATTTCATTTCCTTCACATCAAATGACTCAACTACCATTCTGTCATCAAACACTCTCAAAAGCGCCGATTCTGCAAATGTTTCATCAGGTGTAGACTCTATAGCGTTGTATACTGATGACTCGGCAGAAGAACCCACATTTATCATAGGTCCGTAGAGTCCATTTACATCATCAATATTTATCTGATAGTTATACTCTCCGTTTATATCATTTAAGATAAACTGATTTACATTTGAGTAATGTGTATGTCCTGATATATATACAACATTTGTTCTTCCATAAAGGACAGCCTTCATCTTTGCGCCAAGAGTAAAGTTACCTGTAAGTCCGGTGGAAGATGAATATGTGTTGTGAGCGTGAATACCGTTTAATTTAGCCACTCCACCGTTGTGTATGTATGAACCTGATTGTGTGGTAATCGGTAAATGGAAGTAAAGATATACTGTGTTGTCGGTGTTTTCTTTTAGTAAACCTTCCAGCCAGTCAAACATTTCCTGATTTACTTCATTTCCTGCATATGTCTGCTGATTTAGGAATATAAACAAATCTCCCTGATATTTAATTGTAAATCCGTAGTTTGGATTTGTTGAATTGTAATTTCTTACAATATCACCTTTATAATACTGTGACTGACCTGTAAGGGTTGAGAAATTGGTGATGCCGAGGGCTTCAGGTTTAACCCCTGCATTGTCATCTCCGTATTTCATTACATCGTGGTTTCCGGAACACACATAGAAATCCATTGTAGGATTCTCCTTTACAAAAGCATCAACCCATGCTCTGTAATTGTCATATTCCCATTGTTCGTTGGCAGTAACAACATCTCCCGCAATTGTGATAAACTTGGCGCCTTTTGACTTAAAGATTTCAAGTGCTTTATTTAAAATTGCAGTAAGTTCAGGTTCTTCCTTGATACCATTCTGCTTGTTTTCCTGGTCAAGATATCTCTGTCCGAAGTGAGTATCAGACATTATACCAAAGGAATAAACCTGTTTTTTGTAGTCAAAAATCTTACTTTGAGGCAAGTCATATGAATACAGAAGCACATCTCCATCATAGCAAAGAAGTTTTGTTGCACCTTCGGGAATTGCAATATGTTTATTGACAGTAATGTAGTTTGTATATCCGCCTTTTATATTACCTTTGATAAGATATGTGAAGTCTGCAAGTTTACCTGAATTGTTTCCCCAATAGAAAGTGAGGTTTTTATCTTCTGTTGTTCTTACAGATATCTTACCTCCTGCATATCCAGGTTTGTCATTGGAAAATTCGTATGACATACCATTTTCTCCTACTACTGACAATGTATAATAATTCATTATTCCGTCAGCAGATGAAAGAATAACCATATCACCGTCACTTATAACAGAACTGTTTGATTTTTCTTCTGTCATAGTTTTGTTTGTTACAACAGAATACACACTATCTTCAACTGTCAATGCAGAAAGAAGTGTTTGTACAGTTGTATTAAGAGGGATATTCTTTATTACACTATTTTCCACATCAAGAGTATTATCTGATGATACACCTGTAATTTCAGGTGTCACATCATTTGAGATATATCCCGTGTTTGTTCCGTAAGAAACAAGGTTGTCTATATACACATCGTAGTTTGTATCATACTGATATGGATAAGGATATACATCTATAGTTCTTGGAATATAATATCCATCAGCA
>JAZSJF010000328.1:0-5708 GCA_045534195.1 Clostridia bacterium
GAAAAAATGAAGGATTCTTTAGGATTATAAAAAATTATTACCCCACCAGCACTTTCTGGTGGGGTAATTTTTGGTTATTTTAATATAAAAAGTTACTCAATTACTACTACAAGTTCGTTGTCATATCCCTTGTGATACGCAGCCATAACAGTCTTTGTCTTACCGTTTGCATTTACAGTGATATCATAGTCACCGTAGAAACCTCTTACAGTAGCTTTGCCCTCTGCATCTGTAGTAGCCTTTGCGTCTCTTGTCCACCATTTGTTATAAACAAGGTCTACAAACTGCTCACCTGCAGGTTTAAGGTTCCAGTTTTTGTCATAGAATGGTGAGTATGCTGCGAAATTCGCACCATCATAGAATCCCCAGTATAAAAATCCTGTCATATCGTCCTCTGCAAATGATGCGATAAGAACATCTCTTGTGAAGTTTGCCTGAACATAAATATCAGGGATAGAACATGAGTATTCGGTTACTTTAAGTTTCTTGTCTCCATACTGTTCAAGCATGTTATATCTTTCTATGATTTCTTCAATTTTCGGAAGATTTTCATCATAGTGTGACTGAAAACCGACGCCGTCAAAATCAGCACCTGTATTTATGAATTCCTTAAGTATATCAAACCATCTGTTTTCGAACTGTGCATAGTCATTGTAATAAAGATCTGTGCCGGGTTTTGAATATTTTCTTGCCCATTCAAACTGATCTTTCCACGTGTCATAACCAAACACATCTGCAAAAAGTCTATTGTATAATATTTCGTTTATTACATCCCATTCTACAAGGTCGTTATAAAAATCTGTGCAGATGTTTCTTACGTGAGTTTCACAATATTCATTATATAGTTCTCTGTTTCCGTTTTTGATTTCTTCGGATTCCATATACGCCGGAGAGAGGTATACGTTGTTTGATCCTGTCATTCTTTCCCAAAACAGAGAATGGCCTCTTATGTATTTGCAACCGGCTTTTTTGGCTGCTTCGATTTCCCATCTTGCTTCTTGGGGATTATCTTCATAAGGTCCCCATTTTAGATAATGTTCTACAACTGCTGCGTTAAACAGTTCTTCATGTTTTTCTGCATAAGTAGGGTCGGTATGTATTTTTGGATTTATTGCATTTCCAAAGTGGAACTGATGTTCAAACATATCGAATTCCACTTCTGCATCAGGAATAACATTTCCGTCCTTATCTTTGACTACAACAGAAAAGTCACCTTTTCTTAATTTTTCTATTCTTTCATTTGCATCTTTTCTCCATTGAGCCTCAGGCAGCAAATCGTAAGAAACTGCATAGGTCTGCGGAAGTGTTTTTACATCGAAATCAGGTCCGAGATTGATGATTTCGACTCCGCCAAGTTCTACAGTCTGAAGTGCAAATCCGCCTCTAATGCCTATAGATGTGGCGTCATCTATTCCTGAGAACGGGAGATATTTAATAGTCCAGTCCTTGCCTGCAATTGCAAATTCAAACAGCGCCTTTTTGAAATTAGTTGGATGTTCTATCTGCACCTGAACTCTTCCCATACCATCTTCTGAATCAGTATTGATAGTTCTCATTTTGAATGCAAGGAGCATTATATCTTCTTTCTTTACACCATCACCTTTGTTTTTTTCGGGAGTGGCAGGTGTTCTTGTAATCATATCAGAACTTTTTTCAGGAACTTTATTGCATGTTATTCTTACGGCCTTTTTGAAAGGCTGGTTTTTTACCTCAACGGTTTCTGATGTGCCATATTCTGATTCGGTAAAGATGCCATCAAGAAATTGATCCTCTGTGCAGACAACTTCACCCTGACTTTTTACTTCTTGATACAATTTTTCCTGTTCCTGTAAACTCATTTCTTCAAAGTGAAGAATATCGTTTAAATCGTTTGATTTTTTGAATTCTGTCGGTATTTTTCTGTGCATAGTAGATACAAGTTCTGCCATACCCTTATTAGCAGATGCCTGAGATGTAGAAATGATAACTGTCTTTGTAGCATCATCCCAACCCACATTGCAGCCTAAAGATTCGGAAATAAATCTTACAGGAACCATCGTTCTGTCGGATACAATCATTGCAGGTACATCAAGAGTGACTTCCTTATCATTTACCTTTGCAGCGGTATTTCCGATAGTAAGCACTACAGAAACATCACCTTTTGTGCCTGTTACTGTCCTGGTAGAATCATCCCAGTCAATTTCTGCGCCCAACGCCTCAAAGATTGCTCTCATAGGCACTAATGTTCTGCCGTTTTCGATGACGGGCATCACATCATAGGTCTGTGCTTTTCCGTCGATTGTTACATTGATATCTGCAGCAAACACCTTTGATACAGACATACATCCTGCAATCATAAGGATTGTAAGGAGCATTGATAAAAATTTTTCATTTTCCACCTCCATTATATTACTTATTTAACCACATAAGTGTCATATCTTTTGTTTCTGCCTTAAATGATTCCTTCATCGTGACGGTCACTTCTTCATCGGGAAGCATCATAATCACATTATCCGAGAAATTATATTCCCCATCCAACGCCACAAAGAATGCAGTCTTATCAGTCTTAAGTACAACCTTATCTTCTTTTCTTTCCATCTTAACCTTTGCATTCTTAAAGTTAAGTTTTGCAGGCTTTACACCAAGATAGAAACTTCTGTCTTTGTTGCCATCTGCTTCTATATCACAGAAGATAACATTATTTCCGTTGAATTCAACATCTGACACATCAAGAGAAAATACTTCTTTTGAAATGTTTTTGTCTATCTTACAATCGAAATCAACTGTCTTTACCACACCCTTGTCATTGTTTACAATATGAAGTTTGCCCTTTATATCGCATTTTTTGAGAGTATCATTACAGATTGTGACCACTGCCTTGCCATTGTCCATATGAACTGTACTGATAATTCCCTTACAGGTCTTTTTCATAGCATAATATGTATGTTTAGGAGTGAGATAATAATCCACCATTGACCAGCCAAGTGCCGGCCAGCAATCATTGTACATCCAGAAAAGTATTCCTGATGCAAACCATTTGTTTTTTCTGTAGAATTCAGTTACACTTCTTGCCCATTCATATCCTACAAGACATTGTTTATATACTCTGTCCTCTTTTGATCTGAATTCTCCGAATATCTTTTCTCCGCCAAGGTCTATTCTCTTAAACAGAGAGCATCTTGAGAAGGATGCGTGTGGAGGGTTTGGTGTATGGAAATCAAAAAGTTCATCTTTGCCCACATCCATTTCGCTTTCAGGTATAAATTTCTTTAAGTTGCACATACTCACACCGCCGATGACAGGTGTTTCGTTTGAAAATCTGGAAAGTGCACCTTCAAATACCTCCATATAATTATTCATATCTGTATCCATAATAGGATCCATAAATCTGTCACAGAAGCCTGTGGCATGATGGAATCCTCTGGAAGGTACATTATTTACAGAGCCAAGTGACGGACTTGATGCAAAATATCTTCTTTCAGGATCAAGTCTCTTTACTATCGGTCGGTTGATGCCGAGAGAAATTCTTCTTGCATTGTTGATGAAATCGTCATTCCACCACATAATATTTTCGTTATCTCCATTCCACCACATAATGGAAGGATGATACATAATTCTCTTTATGTTGTACTCTGCCTCTCTCTTCATCTGATCCGAAACATATGCTTCATATGGAAGATCTCCTTCCAAATCCTCATCGTCATAAGGATACTTACCACATGCAGACAAAAAGTCCTGCTGAATCATAATTCCGTATTTGTCACAGAGAGAATAAAAAATATCATCCTCAAATATTCCCCCGCCCCATACACGGAACATATTCATATTGCCTTCTGCAAAGGTCCTGATAAGTTCTTCGTACTTTTCCTCGGATACATTTCCCGGGAATGGATCTGCAGGCACCCAGTTGCCACCTTTACAGAATATCTTTACGCCATTTACATAAAGGGTAAATGATGCACAATCGTTTGGCTGAATTTCATTGTCAGAAAAGAATTTTTCAAACTGTGCTTTGGCAACTTTTTCTTCCTTTGAGTTTGGTGCGTCAAATTCTTCTACTATCTGTACATCTCTTATACCGAATTTAATGGATTTTTCTGTGATTACTTCACCAAATCCATTGGATACAGCCACTTCCAAATCATATAACGGTTGCTCACCATACCCTGCAGGATACCAGAGTTTAGCGTTCTTTACTGTTACATAATCATACATATCCTCTTCGCGGATAAGTTTGTTTTCTTTATATATCACATTCCCGTCAGGGTCTTTCACAGTAATGTGCGCCATAGGTGCTGTACTGTAGTGCTGACCTCTTTTTATATATGTATCATGAAACTCTTTTTTCAATACATCGGTATTTATAAAAAGTTCCATATTGGCATCTTTGCCTATCATACCCTTGAGAGACGCCTTAAGACACTGAATTTTTACAGTTCTGTCACGATAAAGTGTCACATCTCTCCATATACCCACGGTTACAAATCTGCGTACCCAGTCCCAACCATAAGTACACTGCATTCTTCTTATAAAAAATCTATCCTGTGCAAATGACCCTCTTCTCACAGGCATTTCTGCCTTATCTGCATATTCTTTGGTAGGTGCGAAGTCGATTTTTAATGTATTTATACCATTGTGGGCAAGGTCTGTCACATCTACCGTATAAGCAAGGTGCATATCATCTGCCTTGAGTATTTCCACTCCATTAAGATAAACAGTAGCATATGTATCCAGACCGGAAAATTCAAGCTCAAG
Organism: Clostridia bacterium; assembly: GCA_045534195.1. GTDB lineage: Bacteria > Bacillota > Clostridia > UMGS1810 > UMGS1810 > SIG435. The sequence continues at coordinate 4,735 of JAZSJF010000328.1, forward strand.
TCGCTTTGTATCCGAATACTTGCAAACATCAAACTCTCTTTCAAAAGTCCAGTGATTGAATTCTATCCATTTGTATTTCTCTGCGTTATCCCCGTAATACAAATCTTCAATAAGGCCTGCTTCCATCATTGCAGTATGGACTGTTCCGGGTATTTTTGCAGGGAAAGATATGGGCATACCGTCTTTGTCAAGACCGGACACCTGCCATAAGCCGTTTAGTGTATTTACTACCATAAGACTCACTCCTTATCATTGTTATCTGATTATATTATATAACTGCATCTTGCATTCTCCTATATCTTTTTTTATAAAAAATGTTGCTTTTTTTATGATTCTTTGATATATTTTAGTTAAATCCACCAAGAAAGGATACTACACAATGGAAATTCTGCCAAAAGAAACTCATGTCTTAAACGGAATAATCGAAGCAAACCACCGTTTTCTGGAACGCATACATCCCAACCATGGCCATGATTTCTTTGAAATAGAATACTTCATATCAGGCGAAGGTACATATGTGATAGATGGTACAGAGTACCCTATTATGGAAAACTCGCTTTTTTTCTTGTCACCTGCCAATACCCACGCTCTCCTGAGCAACAAGGGAGAACTTATCAATGTGATGTTTTCTTATGATATATGCGATACTCCCCTTCTCGCCCAGTGGTTTTCTACCCCAAATGCGAGAGTGGGTACTTTCAGCGATGAAGAAAACATATTCATAAGAGGACTTCTGGATGAGATGGTACGCGCCTGCAAAAAGGGAAACACAGATTACGCAGTAGAGCTTTTAAGGTGTGTCCTTTACAAAATAACAGAAAACATAATGGATACCAAGAGCCGTTACTCCACTTATATACAAAAGGCAATCGGCTTTATCATAGGTAATTTCCGTTCAAAAATCACCCTTAAGAATACAGCAGATTATGTGAACCTTGTCTCAAGTTATTTAAGTTGGCTTTTTTTGGAAGAAA
>JAZSJF010000093.1:0-1778 GCA_045534195.1 Clostridia bacterium
ATAGAAAAATTATCAGATATAATAGGAGGCGCACACTAATGGGTAAGGATGTAATTGTTGCTTGTGATTTCCCGTCAAAAGATGATGTTCTCACATTTCTTGACAAATTTACAGGCAAAAAACCGTTTGTAAAAATCGGTATGGAATTGTTCTACGGAGATGGTACGGAGATAGTGAGAGAAATCAATAAAAGAGCACACTAGATTTTTCTTGACCTCAAACTTTGTGATATCCCGAATACAGTAAAGAAATCTATGGCTGTACTTTCAAATCTTGATGTAGATATGACAAATCTTCATGCATCAGGAACAATTGCTATGATGGAAGCGGCTCTTGAAGGACTTACCCGTCCCGACGGTACAAGACCTATCCTCATTGCGGTAACTCAGCTTACAAGTACAAGTGAAGAAAGAATGAAAAAGGACCTTCTCATTGATGCACCTATTGATGAGGTTGTTATGCATTATGCAAATAATGCAAAAATCGCAGGTCTTGACGGTGTAGTTTGCTCTCCGTTGGAAGCAGAAAAGGTTCACGCAAGATGCGGTAAGGACTTCATCACTGTTACACCGGGCGTAAGATTCAAAGATGGCGACATTGGCGATCAGGTAAGAGTTACGACTCCTGAAGAAGCAAAAAAAATCGGCTCTGACTATATCGTTGTAGGCCGTACTATCACTGCGGCAGAAGATCCTGTTGAAGCATATGAAAGATGCGTAAGAGAATTTGTTGACTAATATATACAAAGGGGAAGATTTATTATGAAAAAGAAAATTGCAGAAGGACTTCTTAGTATTGGTGCTGTATTTTTGAGACCGGATGATCCGTTTACATGGGCAAGCGGTATCAAGAGTCCTATTTATTGTGATAACAGACTTATCCTCACTGCACCCGAAGTGAGAAATATTGTTGAAGAAGCAATTGCAGAAACAATCAAAAAGGAATATCCTGAGTGCGAAGTTCTTATGGGAACAAGTACAGCAGGTATTGCTCACGCTGCTATTGCAGGACATATTCTCGGTATGCCTATGGGATATGTAAGAAGCGGTGCGAAAGACCACGGCAGAGGCAATCAGATTGAAGGTAAACTTGAAAAAGGTCAGAAAGTAGTTGTAGTAGAAGACCTTATTTCCACAGGCGGAAGTGTTATTGAAGTTGTAGATGCTCTCCGTGATGCAGGCGCAGAGGTTCTCGGTATTGTAAGTATCTATACTTACGGTATGCAGAAAGGCCTTGACAGAATGGCTGCTGCCAATGTTAAGAACATAAGTCTTACAGATTTTGATACAACTGTTTCTGTTGCTGCAGATATGGGATATATCAAGGCAGAAGATAAAGAAAGACTTATTAAATTCAGAAACAACCCATCAGATGAATCCTGGATTGGAGACAAGAAAAATGCGTAGTGTAATTGATATTCTGGATTTGACAGTGGAAGAGATAGATGAACTTGTAGAATGTGCTCTTGATATTATTTCAAATCCTTCCAAATATTCAGACAAACTTAAGGGAAAGAAACTTGCTACATTGTTTTTTGAACCATCTACCAGAACAAGACTCAGTTTTGAAGCCGCTATGTATGAACTGGGCGGAAATGTTCTTTCTGTATCAGATCAGAAAGCATCAAGTGCTTCAAAGGGAGAAAGCGTAGCAGATACTTCTAAGGTAATAAGTTGTTATGCAGATATTATTGCCATGAGACATCCTAAGGAAGGGGCACCTTATGTAGCAAGTAAAAATGCATCAATCCCCGTAATCAATGCAGGTGATGGCGGACA
>JAZSJF010000349.1:0-5696 GCA_045534195.1 Clostridia bacterium
GGAGATGAAAACGGTATAGGATATATCAAACCGTGGGTGCAGGGCCAGTCAAATGTAAAAGCACTTTTTGCAAGAACAAATGTGGGTAAGGAATGGACAAGATGTTATCTTCCTTTCACGGGAATTGCAGAGTTGAAGGACGCAGGTATCAGATTTGGCGGCGCAGTACAGACTCTTGAAATAAGAAATTTCAGTATTATTAATTACAAAAACAAAGTTGCATTGTCTGATTTGCCTTCTACCGAATTGAAATAAACAGTTTGAAGCACCACTTGAAAAATGTGTTTTTTCAGGTGGTGTTTTTGTATGGCAAAAACTATGCGATATATCACCTTCGGTGATGATTTATAAAATCCAATTTGGGATGTCAGGTATCCCTTCCTTACAATAGCCTTCAGAAACTCTCCAAATAAAAAAAGGAGCCAAAAAGAACCGTCCCCAATGGTTCCTTTTAGGGAGAATTTACAGATTTTTCGGAAGGAGCAAGCCCCTTCCCTACAATGTGAAAAAAGAGGGCGGGGTGTTACGATTGCACAATTGTTATTTGTGTCACTGATAAATGATTGAACTATGCTCAAAAACAGAAAACCACCTGCCGGTGTTTTTTTTGCATACAAAACTATTGTAATTTTTTTCATTTGTGATATAATAATGTTGCGACCTAATATGAATAAAAACCATCAACAAAGGAACAATGTTGTAAAAAACATTGGTCTCTTTTTCCTTTGTTGGTAAAAATTAGGTCGCACTAATTGAGATCGGTGTTTTTGGCGCATCGGTTTCGGTGCGCTTTTTTTATTTTGGATGAAACGGGGAATGAGTATGTATGATTTAAATCCTGATATGGTTACAGAAATTTATGACAGATTGCTGGATAAGTTTGAGAAGGATAAATTTTATGATTCAGATTTTTCAAATCAGGAAAAACATTTGAATAAATGTATTGAGGATTTGATAAAAACTATTACCCCTGAACAAAAACCTGTACTGGACAGACTTTGTGGTGCGATTCAGGTTTATAGTTATCATATCGGAAGAAAAAGATTCGGCAGCGGTATGAGGTATATGTATGATTTAGGGATGTGTTTAAAGAATAAATATTAAAAAAACACCACTTGAGAAATATGTTTTTTCAAGTGGTGTTTTTGTATTAATATTCAACTATTTTTCCGCCGCCAATGACTATATCCCCCTCATAGAGGACTACAGCCTGACCTTTTGTTATGGCTCTTTGGGGTTCATCAAATACTACTCTGAATGAATTGTCATCTATTGCATACACTTTTGCATCTGCTTCTTTATGGTTGTATCTTATTTTTGCCTTTACCTTCATACCGTCGGTGATTTTGTCAATGGATATGAAGTTTATATCCTCTGCGATAAGTTCTTTTGAAAACAAATCCTCATTTTCTCCAAGTACCACCTTATTTTCTTCCACATTCACATCGAGTACAAATGTTCTCTTGCCCAGGGCGATTCCAAGACCTTTTCTCTGACCTCTTGTATAACGGATAATACCCTGATGTCTGCCAAGTGTGTTCCCGTCTTTATCCACATAATCCCCCTGAGGGAATGTTTCTTTTGTATAGTTTTCGATAAACTTTGCATAATCTCCGTCAGGTACAAAGCATATATCCTGCCTGTCTTTCTTGTGAGAGTTTACAAAACCTCTTTCTTCCGCAAGGTTTCGCACTTCCTCCTTACTCATACCGCCCAAAGGGAGAGAAATTTTTTCAAGTTGTTTCTGTGTAAGGGAATAAAGGACATAACTCTGATCTTTGGAATGGTCGAGTCCTTTTTTCAACAACCATTTTTCTGAAGTTTCGTCATATACAACCTGAGCATAGTGCCCTGTAACTATCTTGTCACACTGTAACTCGTCGCATTTCTCAAAAAGCAGTCCCCATTTGATATATCTGTTGCAGTCAACACATGGATTGGGAGTTTCTCCGCATTTGTATGCGCATACAAAACGGTCTATCACCTGATTTTGAAAATCTGATGAAAAGTCATATACGAAATGCTCCATATTCAGTCTTTCGCATACCTTTTTTGCATCATTTATATTTTCTTCATTGCAACAACTTGCATCACTGTTTGTAATTCTATCGTCTGCAAGTATCATTGTTGCACCGATACATTCATACTGATTATTTTTCATTATAAGTGCGGCAACGGAACTGTCCACTCCTCCGCTCATTGCTATAAGTGCTTTTTTTGACATTATTTTTCTCCGATAATAAGAATTTATATAGATATTATATATCCAAAAGGTCAATTTTTCAACAAAAATTTATTTTGCTTTATATTGAAAATAATAACAAAAAATGTTAGAATTATCACATAATCAAAAAATGGATGTGAAACAATGAAACTTACCGTACTTGACTACAAAACCTTCGGATATGATCTTGACCTTAAGATTCTTGAGGAATTTGGTGAAGTGGAAATATATGATATGACTGAAGACAGTCTTGTCGAAGAGAGAATATCTGACAGTGATATAGTTCTTCTGAACAAAGTAAAACTTACAAAAAACAATCTTAAGAATGCAAAAAGTCTTAAACTGGTGTGCGAATTTGCCACAGGTTATGATAACATAGATATTGAATACTGCAGAGAAAGAAATATTGCAGTATGCAATGTGGTGGGATATTCTACTCATTCGGTAGCACAACTGACCGTTACCCTTGCCCTTAATCTTATGGGACGAATGAGAGAGTACACTCATTATGTGTGTGACGGAAGTTATACAACAAGCGGACTTCACAACTACCTTGACCCCGTATATCACGAGATGAATGGCAAGACCTGGGGAATTGTAGGATGCGGAAACATAGGCAAATGCGTAAAGAGGATTGCGGAAGCCTTTGGTCTTGATGTGATAGTAAATAAAAGAAACTACGAAGAAGGAATGAATTGTGTGGATATAGACACATTGTGCAAAGAGGCTGATATAATATCTATCCATACTCCCCTTACTTCGGAAACAAAAAATCTTATAAACAAAGACCGTATCGCACTTATGAAAAATGATGCCATAGTTATTAATGTGGCAAGAGGTGCCGTGGCGGATGAAAAGGCACTTGCAGATGCCATAAAAAATGAGCAGATAGGCGGAGTAGGAATAGATGTATTCTCAAAAGAACCATTATCAGAAGACAATCCCCTCTTTGAAATCAGAAATTATCCAAATGTAATACTCACACCCCATATCGCATGGGCATCAAGTGAGGCAAGAAATGTATGTCTTAGTGAAACAGTAAAAAATATAAAGTCATATATGAACGGAGAAAGGTACAACAGGGTGGTATAAATGGAAAATATAAAGGAACTTAAATGCTGTAATTATCAGGCAAAAATAAATCTTTCAAGAGGAGCAAACCTTATTTCTCTTACAAACAGCGAATATGGTGCAGACATTCTTCGCAGTCCTGATTATTCAAATTTTGACAACCCCTATCTTTACGGTATGCCTATGCTGTTTCCCATAAACAGAATATCAAAGGGAGAATTTGAGTTTCAGGGAAGATACTACAGATTTCCCGTAAATGAACCTGAAACAGGTTGTCATATTCACGGATTTCTGCACGACAGAGAATTTACTTTAGAAGAAGAAAGAGAAGATTATATCAGATGCAGTCTGGAAACTAAGGAAACCGAAGATTTCCCTCACAATATGAGAGTGGTGGCAGAATATACTTTAAGTGACGGAGGAATAAAACAAAAAATTACCGTTTATAATCTTTCATCCTTTGATATGCCCTGCTTTCTGGGATTTCACACCACATTCAATGTGCCTTTTATAAAAGATTCATCGGGCAATAATGTTACGGTTAAATGCGGAGTGAAAGAGTTTATAGAAAGGGGAGCGGATTTTCTCCCTACAGGAAAGATACTTGAAGAAGACGAAATAACAAAGTCACTCTGTAACGGTACATTCACAAGTTTCCGAAATCCTGTAAGCAGACATTACAAAGTGGATGAAGATAATGAAATCATACTTTATGATACCGATAAGAAAGTATGTCTTGTGTATGATACAGACAAAAAATTTAACTTTCGTCTTGTATACAACGGTGACGGAAGTGAATTTATATGTCTTGAACCTCAGAATTGTATGGTAGATGCCATAAACTCTGATTTTGATGACAAATTATCTCCCGAAGATATAATAGGAGCGAAACAAAGTAAGGAATATGTATCGGAAATCTATATAAAACAGATGTAAAAAACTTCGTAAAAGTGCCTCTATTACTGCAAAAACCATATTTGTGAGCATTTTTTTGTTGCAATTAAAAGAAAAATGTGATAAAATTATCTTTATCGTCAAAAAGATATTGAAAATTTGTAAGGAGGATATCCTATGTATAAAATAGTTGAGAAAAAGGAACTGAACCCTACAGTTACCTTGATGAAAATTGAGGCTCCTTTCGTTGCAAAAAAGGCAGAGCCGGGGCAGTTTATAATACTTCGTGTAGACGAAGAGGGTGAGAGAATCCCTCTTACTATTGCAGATTTCGACAGAGAAAAGGGCACTGTTACAATCATATTCCAGATTGTAGGTGCTACTACAGAGAAATTAAATCACAAAAATGAAGGGGAGTTTATCCAGGACTTTGTAGGACCTCTCGGTGTGGCTACACATACAGAAGGTCTCAAAAAAGTTGCAGTAGTAGGCGGTGGTGTTGGTTGCGCTATTGCATATCCAATTGCAAAGAAACTTCACGATATGGGATGCGAAGTTCATTCTGTAGTAGGTTTCAGAAACAAAGACCTTGTTATCCTTGAAGATGAATTCAAGAATGCATCATCAGAACTTTATATGATGACTGATGACGGTTCATACGGTGAAAAGGGCCTTGTTACAGACGCTTTGAGAAAACTCATTGAAGCAGGTAACAAATACGATGAAGTAATTGTAATCGGTCCGCTTATTATGATGAAATTTGTATGCCTCCTCACTAAGGAATTCGGCATCAAAACAGTAGTAAGTATGAATCCTATTATGATAGACGGTACAGGTATGTGCGGCGGTTGCCGTCTTACTGTAGGCGGAGAAACAAAGTTTGCATGTGTTGACGGTCCTGATTTTGACGGTCATCTCGTTGACTTTGATGAAGCCATTGAGCGTTCTTCAATGTATAAACCATTTGAAAGACACGCTCACGAAGAAACCTGTAATCTGTTCAGTAAGGAGGTAAAGTAATATGCCTAATATGTCACCAAAAAGAAATGAGATGCCAAGCCAGGCACCTGATATAAGAAACAAAAACTTCCTTGAAGTAGCACTTGGTTACACAGAGGAACAGGCGATTGATGAAGCACAGAGATGTCTTAACTGTAAGCACAAACCTTGTGTGACAGGATGTCCTGTACAGATTGATATTCCTGCATTTATCAAAGAAGTTGCAGAGGGAAATTTTGATGCCGCTTATGACATTATTGCTAAGTCAAGTTCACTTCCTGCAGTTTGCGGAAGAGTTTGCCCTCAGGAAAATCAGTGTGAAGGGAAGTGTGTAAGAGGACTTAAAGGTGAGCCGGTTGCTATCGGAAGACTTGAAAGATTTGTTGCAGATTATCATAATGCAAAAGAAAATGTTACTGTAAATAAACCTGAGTCAAACGGACACAAAGTGGCAATCATCGGTTCAGGTCCTTCAGGACTTACCTGTGCAGGCGATCTTGCAAAGATG
>JAZSJF010000316.1:0-8818 GCA_045534195.1 Clostridia bacterium
AAGGATGAGCTTGCAGGCAAAAACTATAACTTCCTTGTTGCAACCTATGACGACGACGGAAAAATGACAGATCTTAAAATGTCCGAAGATATGGTGATTGAAGAAAACTTCAATATGACATCCTTTGAAACACCACTCACATCTGAAGATCAGAAGTTTAGTGCATTCATCTGGACAGAGGATAACTTCCCGTTGTTTAAACATATATACAAAGAAGTAGAAACCATAAAGATTCTTGGTATCGGAAACAGCTTCTCTGTAGATGCTATGCAGTATTTGTATGGTATCCTTCAGGATGTAGGCTACGACAATGTTATATTGGGTAATGCATACATCGGCGGATGCTCACTTGAAAAGCACTGGACAAATGTATCAAACAACAATGCTGCTTACAAGTATTATCAGAACAATGACGGTGTATGGACATCTACAGATGAAGTTACACTTGAAACTATGCTCAAGGACAATGATTGGGATTATATCACCATGCAGCAGAACAGTGCAAACTCCGGCAAACCTGATACATACGAAGATTATCTCACAAATATGATAAACTGGGTTAACGAAAACAAACTCAACAAGGATGCAAAACTTTTCTGGCATATGACATGGGCATATCAGGAAGGTTACGGTGGATTGAGTGGTTATGAAAGGAGTCAGATGACAATGTATAATTCAATCTGCTCTGCAGTTCAGGCGAAGGTTGTTCCACACAATGAATTTACTGCGATTATGCCTGTTGGTACAGTAATCCAGAATATGAGAACTTCATTCCTTGGTGATACTCTTAATCGTGACGGTACACATCTTGACAACAACTACGGAAGATATGCCGCAGGTCTTATGTGGGTTAAGGTTATTACAGGCAGAAGCATAGATTCTGTAACATACAATCCAAATCCTCAGGTTATCACAGACGAAGTTATGGCTGTTGCAAAAGAAGCGGTTAACAATGCTTATAAGACTCCTTTTGCTGTGACAGATTCCATCTATCCTCCAGAAGATAGCGGAGAAGAAGAAACACCTGAAGTTCCTGAACTTGATCAGACAGGTGTACCTGCAGGTTATTACAGAATAAATCCCGAAATGGTGGATAATTCTTTCTATAACTCAAAGGGTGGTACAACAGCCAGAACAACAACAGGTGATGTTGCAAAGAAATATGTTTCTTCCAAACTCTTTACAAAGGCAGACCTTCCAAACGGAACAATTATAGAAATTGCTTCGGGATGGCAGTACAGACCTGAAGGTTGGATTACAGAGACTACAAAGAATACTGATGAAACAAGACCGGGTAATGTACAGACAGCAAGGGTAACGATAGATGATGCATGGTGGGGCGACTTCACAATCAGAGCATTCAATGTTTGCCCTTATCCATCGGCTGAAATTACATCTTTTGCAGAAGCAAGAGATGCACTCAAGATTTATGTACCTGTTCAATAAACTATTATAATTTTTAATAATAGAATTTTTCATATCTCAAGAAAAAACCAATCCGAAATTTTGGATTGGTTTTTTCGATATATATTTACATTTGGTTTATAATGGTATAAAATATATTCATAAATAAAATCATGGAGGTAACTATGAAAAAGTTATTGTGTTTGATATTATGTATTGTTATGGTTTTTCAGTTTGGAGTTTTCTCTGCGGTTAATGTCAGTGCCAAGAAAGATTCTGTTCCTGAAAGTGTCAAAATCCTTGCTATAGGTAATTCCTTCAGTGTAGACAGTATGCAGTGGTTATATGATATATTGTCTGATATCGGAGTGAAGAATATCACTCTGGGCAATATCTACAAAGGCGGATGTTCTCTTGGACTTCATTTCAGTTATGCATCCAATCTTTCGAAGGATTATGTTTATTATGAATGTTCCAACGAAACAGAAGGTAAATGGATAAAAAAGAATGAATCTGCTACTATCCTTGACGGACTCAAAGCCCACGACTGGGAATACATATCTATGCAACAGGCAAGTACAAATTCAGGCGAGCCTGATACATATGAGCCTTCACTTTCAGGGCTTATAAAATTTGTAAATGAAAATAAAACCAACAAAGATGCTAAACTTATGTGGAATATGACCTGGGCATATCAGGGAGACAGTACTCATTCAGGCTTTCCTAAATATGGCAAAAAGCAGGATATAATGTATTATTCTATCGTTGATGCGGTCAATACCAAAGTTATACCTCATTCAGAGATAAGTTTTGTCATACCTGCAGGTACTGCTATACAGAATGCCCGTACAAGTTTTATCGGAGATACTCTTACCCGTGACGGACATCATCTTCACAACTACATAGGAAGATATATTGCCGCTCTTATGTGGGCAAAATCAATCCTCAATACAGATATATCATCTGTAAAGGGACTTTCGTCAAACCCGGGCAAAATCACTCCCGATATGCTTGAAGTGGCTATAGAATCAGTAGAGAACGCTTTTAAGACTCCTTTTGAAGTTACTCCTTCAAAAAAAGCAAACATTGATGATAAGACTGATTATGACACATCACAAAATACAAATTATGTAAAGGCAACCCATATGGGAAAATATGATGCAGATACAGACTCATTTCTCTTTGATAACGGAACACTTGTATATAACGGAAAGCCAACTGCATATCTTCCCGATGCGGCAATAGAACTTGGAGAGGACAGTTGTTATTATCTCAATAATATCCTTTATGCTCCAAAGAAACTTATCGATATAATGGATGGAAAAGTTCCTTACGAAAAGTATTCAGGAAATCTCCTTGACTGCGGATTTTCTCTGACGGAAGACAAGGGGAATTTTGTTGCAAAAATTAATCTTATTAATTATCTTAAAGACGAAACTCTCGATGGTGTTATAAAGTTCAAAAATCCGGAAATCGCTCATGTGACAGGAGATATAAAGGTAGATTCTCTTGAGTCGAGAAAAGACTTTGTAAGAGAAATTTCCATTCCTCTTTATGCAAAGGGTGTAACGGGTGTGGATGTGTCATATGATTTTGAAACAAAATACGGTACATATTCATATACGGGAGAAAAGTTCTGTATATATGCAAATGAAGTGAAGGGTATTGTCATCGACGGGAAAATAGACAACGGTGAGTGGGATGATTCTGTTACATTCACACTTGATAAATCTTCACAGATTGTAAATATCAAAGACTGGAACGGTAAAGATGATTTATCTGCCCGTATATATATCGGTTATGATGAAAAGGCTTTCTATTTCGGAGCAGAAGTCAGTGACAATGTGTTTAAATCAGAAAAACCGTCTGCACACTGGAATGGGGATAGTATCCAGTTTGCTTTCTGGCACGATAATTCGGACAATAAATTTAAGCCGGGAAGTTATCCCGTACCATTTACAGAACTGGGAATTAATTTCTTTGAAGAAAAAGCAACTGCCTATCGTTCGAAGGTACAGACAGGCAGTGCCGCTACAGGTAATGTGACTGATATTGACCTGAAGATAGATACCGAGGATAAAAAGACAGTTTATGAAATGTGCATTACATGGAAATCTCTCTTTGGTTATGATTATTCTCCAAAAAATGGTGAATCCCTTGGTTTCGGTATGCTTATAAATGACAACGACGGAGAGGGCAGACGAGGCTGGATAGAATACGCCGAGGGTATAGGAAGCGGTAAGGATACAAACAAACTGGGAACTCTTGTATTTGACGGCAAAAAAGAAAATCTTGATAACGGAGTTGAATATATTCCGTTCAGAACTGCTCTTGTATCATTGGGTGCGGATATTATAAACTGGACTGATGATACAAAAACTGCCACCGCAATCAAAAACGGCACTAATTTTGAAGCAAAATCAGGAGATAACTTCGTTATCTTTAACGGAAACAAAATTTCCTCAAAAGGCAAAAATAAGATTATAAATGACAGGATGTATATTCCGCTTACTGCAATATATGATGTGTTTGGTTATGTGAATAACTGATATACAATAAATTATAAACCCGTCACAGTTTTAAAAAAGTTTAAGATTGTGGCGGGTTAATAATATGTTGCTTTTTCCTTTATTTTTGTCTTTATTTTTTATATAATTTATGTTAAGATAAACAAAAAATGATTAAAAAAGGAGATATATTATGAGAAATGAAGTTATAAAAAAGGTAGAAGAAGAAAAGATTATTGCTATTGTAAGAGGTGTTGATAAAAAGGATATCCTCAATTTTGCAAAAGCGGTATATGAAGGCGGGATCAGACTCCTTGAAGTTACTTACAATGCAGCAGATCCGTCAACAGACGAAGAAACTGCATCAAAAATCAAACTTCTTGCAGATGAATTCGAAGGAAAAATGCTTATCGGTGCAGGTACTGTCCTTAACGAAAAGCAGGTAGAACTTACAAAGAATGCAGGGGGTAAGTTCATTATTTCTCCTGATACAAATGAGGGTGTTATAAAGAAAACACTTGAACTTGACCTTGTTTCAATGCCGGGTGCATTCACACCTACAGAAGCACAGAAGGCTCATATGTGCGGTGCGGACTTTGTAAAAATCTTTCCGTCAAATTCACTTGGACTTCCATACCTTAAGGCGATTATGGCACCCTTATCTCATATCAAATTCCTTGCAGTAGGCGGTGTTGATGAAAATAATATCTGTGACTTTGTGAAATCAGGTGTAGCAGGGTTTGGTATCGGTTCAGGAATTGTCAACAAACAGCATATCAAAGAAGGAAACTGGGCAGAGGTTACTGCTCTTGCAAAGAAGTATACAGATGCCCTCAAGTAAGTTATAAAATATCAGTAAATAATTTTACATACAATTTCACCCCCTGGATCCTTCGGCTTCGCTCAGGATGACGACGGGGGTGAAATTTGTTTTTAGATTGTTTTTAATTCTTCAATCTCATGTTGAGCGAAGTGAAACGAAGTCGAAACATCTCGTTGTATATTATATAAGTTTCATCACAACGCCCGGTAATTCTTCAATGCATTCCCTGGTAACTTTGGTGATTTCTTCACATAATTCTCCTTTTATTATAATGCTTTTTCCTTTGATTTCGACTTTATTTGTGATATCAATTGCTTCATATGATGCAAGGTCCTGAATGTAGATTTTTTTGTTTCTTATTGATTTTGGAAAAACTATTTTAAGTGTGTCAAATTTGCCGAATATTCCGATTGGTGCATTTATATCATCAGCCTTGATTTCCGCCTGACACAAAGGGGTATAAAATATTTCCTGATTGATTGTTCTCGGTGCAAAGAATATACTTGCTGCTTTTGTCATCGGATGTATACTTGACAGCACATATGGAAACACACCGTCTTTTGACTTTATTTTCGGAAGATTCATATTTCGGGATATTATTCTTGGTGCAGTCTGTGTAACTTCTTTTCCTGACATATATGGCCAGGGATTACCCTCGATTATTGGATATTTATATGTATCTTTATTTGTTTTGTCAGATATTTCAAAGCAAGACAAATCAAGATTAAACGGAGGTGCAATTCTCTGCCACATCAAAGCCCTTTTCAATGGTGCCATAGGAGTTTTCAGTGGTGAAGAATAATTGTAGTTCATATCATTTTCCACAGGAAACATTCTCATTGCGCCTATGCTGAATCCAAGTGCCGAACCGATGTATACAGGGTCTTCTATATTTGGAACAGTATATGGGTTGGGAGAGTGTTTCGACATATTGAGAACTTCGGCACAACGGTCAATCATTGTGGTATGTCTGAATTCTGCAGATACATCATAAAGTCTTATATAATCAGAAATTGATAATAATGATGTTATTTCTTCTTTGTATTTTTCGTCATCGGGATAATTGAACGATGGTCGTGGGCAACTGTGTTCCACTTTTAGCCCCGGTGATTTCATTTTTGCAATTACTGTAAGCATTTCTCTGTATCTTACATCATGGCAGTGTTTTCCCCAGTCAAGTTTTACATATTTTATATCAGCATAATCAAGCATTGAAAATTTTTCTTCCCATATTTCAGGTGAATCATCTTCATTTTCTGAAACCTGTACCGCAAGCCACAAGCCAAGACCTTTAAATCCCATTTCTTTTATTTTGTCAGAAAGTTTTTTCAGTCTTTCTTTCGGACTGCCATCAAATGAAGGAAATCTCTTTTCGTTAAGAAGCATTGAACCGAATTTTCTGTAATCTTCGTTTCCACCATCTTTCGGTGAGGGTTTAAGTCCGTAATCCACATCCCAGCCGTCGTCAAGAACGATGATGAGGTCTTTTCTTATTTCTTTGTCGATAAGGCTAAGTATCCCGGGATTTCCGAAGAGAAACTCTTCGCACAGTGAATCTCTTGTCTGATTTAAGTTTAATTTATCAAGTTTTTTATTTTTAAGTACTGTATTCTGTGTACGCCATGTACACAGGTAGTTTCCTGTATCGTATATTTTTTCAGGTATGATATTCATGTGCATCACTCCTCACTGTATTATTATACAGTATAAATTTGTACCTTTCAACCAATAATCAAATAATGTTTATATTTTATAAAAAAGATTAAATTTCTAAAAATAATTGAAAATAACAGTAAAGTGTGTTAGTATATGAATGATGCGTATTAGGGGGCGTAATAGTATGAAAAAATTTGAAGGACTGCTTTTGTGTACCGACCTTGACGGAACACTTTTTAAAAATGATAAGACAGTTTCTAAGGAAAACCTTGAAGCAATTGAATATTTCAAATCAGAAGGTGGTCTGTTTACATTTATTACAGGAAGAGTGCCGATGACATCTCTGTTTTTGTGTGATATTGTAAAGCCTAATTGTCCCTATGGTTGTATAAACGGCGGGGCTGTGTATGACAAAGAAAAGGGATATCTCTGGAAAGAAGAACTGCCAAAAGAAGCATTCAGACTTATAGAGTATATTGAAGAAAAAATGCCTCAGGTAGGAGTGCAGATAAATACTTTTGACGGGATATACTATTCAAGAGACAGTCTGGCTATGGAAAGATTCAGAAAGGTTACAAACACAGATAAGGTTATGAAGGATTATCACACAGATTCTGACCCGATTGCAAAGGTGTTGTTCGGGGATATGGAAACAGAAAATATTCTTAAGGTGCAGGAACTTCTCATAAACCATCCTCTTGCAGATAAGTTTCAGTTTGTACACTCAGAAAAAACACTGTATGAAATCTTGCCTAAAGGTATTTCCAAGGCAACATCCCTAAAAAAATTGTGTGAACTTATGAATGTAAAAAGAGAAAAAACAATTGCAGTAGGGGACTATAACAATGATATCGGCATGATCACATATGCAGGTGTCGGTGTAGCCGTTGCAAATGCGGTGGATGATGTGAAGGCGGTGGCGGATTACATTACTGTTTCAAACGAAGAAAGTGCCATTGCTGCTATTATCAACGATGTTGATACGGGTAAGATAAAAATATAAGGTGATAAATGTGAAAAGTAATAAAAAATTATTTGCATTGATTTTTTCTGTAACTTTGTTCTGTGTCATAATGGCAGTAGTTGACGGAGTTATAATGGCGGATTATTTTGTGAAATCTGCAGTAAAACTGGTTTTATTTATAGTATTTCCCTTTTTGTACAGTGTTTTTTACAAAGATATCATACTTAAATCCCTTTTCACTATTGATAAGTCATCACTTAAACTTCCTCTTATTCTTGCATTTGGAGTTTATGCAGTGATTACGGGTGGATATTTTCTTTTGAAAGATGTTTTTGATTTTTCAAATATCACTTTGAGTCTGACGAATAATACAGGTGTTTCAAAGAGTAATTTTTTGTATGTATCTTTGTACATTTCCTTTGTTAATTCGCTTTTGGAAGAATTTTTCTTCAGAGGTTTCTGCTTTTTGTCAATGCAGAATATAACATCCAAAAAGTTCAGTTACATATTCAGTGCAATAATGTTTTCTCTCTATCATATTGCTATGATGACAGGGTGGTTTTCTTTTTCTTTATATGCGATAATTCTTTTGGGACTTTTTGCGGGAGGACTCATATTTAATTACCTCAATGACAGAACAAAGAGTATATTCCCGTCATATCTTGTACATATGGCAGCAAATTTTGCCATAAATACAGTAGGATTTATTCTGTTTGGCTAAACTTGAAGAAATATAGCGTAAATTAAACATAACTCTTTACATTTTGTGGGTTATGTGTTATAATTTTAACAAATTTTATTTAAAATAAGGAGTAGGGTGAAACAATATGAAATTATCAGCATTACAGAAAGCAAGATACGAATACACACCAAAACTTCCTCAGATGCTCAGAAACGGTATATCCGAAATCTGCGTTCTTGAAGGAAATGATACAAAGAGTGTGGCAGATTGTGAAAAGATTCAGGCTCTTTTCCCAAATACTTATGGTAAGAAAGAAATCACTTTCCAGAAAGGACAGAATACATCAGAGGCTAAAAAGCAGATTGTTGGTGTTATCCTTTCAGGCGGACAGGCACCGGGCGGACACAATGTTATCTGTGGTTTGTACGATGCTTTGAAGTCTACAAATCCTGAAAACGAACTTTTTGGTTTCAAAAACGGTCCAAGCGGTCTTATTGACGATGATTTCATCGTATTTACAGACGAATATATTGATCAGTACAGAAATACAGGCGGTTTTGATATTATCGGTTCCGGCAGAACAAAACTCGAAACAAAAGAACAGTTTGCAATAGTTGCAGATGTATGTAAGAAACACGGTATCACTGCGGTTGTTATCATCGGTGGTGACGATTCAAATACCAATGCGGCTGTACTTGCAGAATACTTCGCAGCGAACAACCCAGGTGTACAGGTAATCGGTTAGCCTAAGACTATTGACGGTGACCGTAAGAACGAAGATA
>JAZSJF010000355.1:0-3382 GCA_045534195.1 Clostridia bacterium
ATACTTTGAATTTATTTTTCTTTTTGGGTGTATATCTTCCAGTGTGCTTATACCGTTTTTTCATAATATGTCTCCTTAAAGGGTTTTATAAAATTATATGACTGCTTATCCTGATTTATGATAATTTATTTGAAAATGACATTGCAAAATTGCACATAATAATATATAATAACTTTTGTATTACTTCTTTTTGGAAAGGAAGAACAATAATGAATATAAGAAAAACTCTGGCAATATCTGCCGCAAAAAGTGCTATTATTCTCGGTAAGATTCTTGGCAAAAAAGGTTCATCTGCCCCGGGAAGTCTGGCAATGAAAATATATCCGGATATACTCAAAGAATTATCCGCAAGTATAAAAGAAGAAATCATATGTGTATGCGGTACAAACGGAAAAACCACCACCACAAACCTTATCTATTCAATGCTTACAAATGCAGGCAAAAAAACCGTTTGCAACAATGTTGGCGCAAATATGCTTCCGGGAATCGCCTGCGCTTTTATAAAAGATGCATCTTTGTCAGGCAGACTCAAATCAGATTTTGCGGTACTTGAATGTGACGAAGCAAGTCTCAGACATATTGCTAACCACATAAACATAGATAAAATCATCGTTACAAACCTATTTCGCGATCAACTTGACAGATACGGCGAAGTGGAACTTACCGCCAAACTGCTTGATGAGGCATTTGAAAAAATCCCCAATGCCCAACTGATTCTGAATGCCGACGATCCGATAAGTTCATATTTCGGAAAAAAATATAATGCAGTATACTATGGTATTGATTACAACGCTAATAACACCGATGACGGAGTAAAAGAAGGCAAATACTGCCCCGAATGCAACTGTGAACTTGAATATTCATCACACTATTATTCACAGATGGGTATATATAAATGTACAAACTGCGAATACAAAAGAAACACACCTGATTATCTTGCTCACAACATTGATATGTCCGATGGACTCATGTTTGACATTTCATACAGAAAGAACAATCAGAACATACACGTTGACTACAAAGGATTTTATAATATATACAACATTCTCGGTGCATTTTCTGTATACGAAAGTCTCGGGATGGGAACTGATGTTGTAGTCCCTACTCTTTCCTCATACAAACCTCAGATAGGAAGAATGGAAAGTTTCTGTATAAACGGAAAAAAAGTAATACTCAATCTTGCAAAAAACCCTGCCGGATTTAATCAGGCGCTTGAAACACTTTGCACTGATAATGATGAAAAAGATGTATATATCGCAGTAAATGATATGCCTTCAGACGGAACTGATGTATCATGGGTGTGGGATGTGGATTTTGAGAAACTCCTTACTGCGAAAGTAAATACTGTATATGTAGGCGGAAACAGAATGGACGAACTGGCTCTTTGTATAAATTATTCCGGATGCAATATACAAAAAGTCTGCAGAGTGGACAAAAAAAGTCTTAAAGAACTCATTTATTCTTCAAAAAATACAGTATACATCCTTGTGAACTACACTGTACTTTTTGAAACACAAAAAACACTGAAAAAACTTGAAAGAGAGGGAAAATAGTATGGAAATAAAACTGGCACATCTTTATCCTGACATCCTCAATCTTTCTGCTGACAAAGGAAACATCCTTGCGCTTAAGAGAAGATGCGAAAAAAGAAATATAACCCTTTCTGTAAAAGAATACGGGATTGATGATGAAATTGATTTTGAAAACACAGATATTATCCTTCTTGGCGGAGGATGCGAAAAAGATAAAATTACCGTTTCGGACAAACTGAATGAAACAAAAGATAAATTAACAGAATATATTTCAGACGGAGGAATAATACTTGCCGTTGCATCTTCTTACCCCGTTATCGGAAAGACTTTTGAAGTTGAAGGCGAAATCCACAACGGTCTTGGTATTGTAAATATGACAACAGTATGTGACAAAAAGAGAAAAACAGGAAATGTAGTTCTCAAATCAGATATTCTGAATCATACAATCGTAGGATTTGAAAATCACACTGACAAAACAGAATATGCCGATGATTTCTTCTTTCTCGGGGAAATACTATACGGAACAGATAAAGGAGAAAAAGAAGGCGTATTATCCGAAAACATCATAGGAACTCATCTTCACGGGCCGATTTTGCCAAAAAATCCTGTTCTTACCGACTACATCATAAAAATGGCTTTAAGAAAGCATGAGGAGTACGGCGAACTAAAAGAAATCGATTCAACATTTGAAGATAAAGCACATAATTATGTTTTGAATATGTTTAAATAATACAAAAAAGAGGTGAAATTTATTTTTTCACCTCTTTTTATGTTCTACAGAAAATATCTTTTTCTGAATTCACATGGAGTCATACCGGTTTCTTTTTTAAACACTTTTGAAAAATACAGATTATCATTGAATCCCACTGAGTGGGCTATGCTTTTTATAATTTCATCCGTTTCTGAAAGAAGTTTCTGTGCTGCTGATATCCTTTGAGATGTGATATACTCGTTGGGTGTTTTTCCAAGGTGTTTCTTCATAAGTGAAATCACAGAAACTTCAGACAAATATGATACACTGCACAATTCTTTGTTTGAAATGGGTTTATTTGGATTATTGTGAATATAATCTATTATTTTAAGCAATGCAGAGGGATATTTGTTTTTGTTTTCTTCATACAGTATTTCTCTTACAAAATCTGCGCAGTAATGGATTTTGTCCGGGTTAAGCATCCCGGAACTATTCCAGAGAATTTTTAATCTGCAAAGGTCTTCTTTCATTCTTCCGGTTGTATAGAATTTTTTGGTTTTTCTACATTTTATTTCATCATAACTAAAGCGTATCATATGTAAATCTACTGCTTTTTCCACATAGCGTTTGAAGGTAAACCCCTTCGGGCACAGAACTGTTTCTCCCTCAGATACAATTATCGACTCCCCTTTTTCGTCTATGTATCTGAAAACACCTTTTTCCACTACAAAAAGCACATCACAGTCATAAGTTTCGTATTCATATACGAATTTATGCTTATTTTCAAAATATGCATACAATTTAATTTCAACACTTTTCATATTTAATCACTTCGCTTAAGTATTTTCCATATAAACTATAATATATTTCATTGAAAAAGTCAATGTGTTCATATATGATTATATTTGAGGAGATGATTTTATGTTTAATATTATCCATAACGAAACAAAATACGACATAATTATAATTGGTTCCGGTCCTGCCGGAGTCACTGCCGCAATATCTGCAGGAAGAAACGGTGCAAAAGTACTCATTATAGAACAGGAAAACTGTCTTGGCGGAATGTGGACATCAGGATATATGAATCCCCTTTTTGACTATGCAAGAAAAGACGGTATACTTATAGAGATTATCGAAGAACTAAAAAAAAGAAATGCCT
>JAZSJF010000401.1:0-1814 GCA_045534195.1 Clostridia bacterium
CGACTTAAAGGTAAGACTGCAAATGGACTGGATTATGTATTCAATGCTCTTAACGGAGGAATGACTGATGTAGAAGTTTCATCTTCCGTAGTATCAGAATCTGATGCAGGCATTGGTTCAACATCAAACAAAGTATATAAATTCCAGAAGACAGAAGGTAATGATGAAAATACAGGTATGATGAGATTGATTAATCTCTTCAGCGTCAAAAACCTTTCTGTAGGCGATATTGTAAGAGTTTCATTCAAAGTATATCCTACAGACCTTTGTGTTCCTGAAGGTGCTACTGACAAGACTGCAGGATTTGCGGCATTCTATTCAATAAGCGGTAAATATGGTTCAGGTTCCGCTGCAAAGGCATCTGATTCTACAGGCGTAAGATATATCAAAAAAGATCAATGGAATGAAGTTGGTTTCACAACAACCATCACACAGGAAATGCTTGATGTAGCTTCAACCGCATCATTAAGACTTGGTGCTGCAGGAAATTCTACATATGCAAAGACAATGTACTTTGATGATTTCAAGGCAGAAGTATATAAGCAGAATAATTTAGCAGCGGATAGAATCAAATTTGTATATAATCTTGATAGCGACCGTCCTGTAACGAACCTTACAACAACTAATGGTCAGGCATATGCTCCCTATGCAGCAATGAGGTATACAAGAAAAGATACTGACGGGACAGTTTCAACTTATTCAAGGTTTAATTCTTTTGGCTATGGTAGCGGCGATGCGGCTCTTTCACTCTATTCAAATACCGCAGATTTATCAGGTGTTGTAGCACATAGCGGTACAAACGCCGTTAAATTTAGTGATAGATTTACATCGAATGTAGGTGTGAAAGTAGAAGATATCTTCATGGGAAAATTTGGTGAAGATGATATTGGCAAAAAGATAAAAGTATCTGCTTGGGTATATGCGGATAAATCGGCTGGTGCATATAAATTAAAATGGAACGAAAGCAATAAAGTGTATAATGATCCCGCTAATAAAGAAGCGGCTGAAAGATATACAGAAGCAGAACTTGCAAAAACAGATAAAACAAAGATATCAATTTCATTTTCCGGTCCAAATGATAATTTCTATTCTAACAGATTAGGCTTAACAAATAAAAAAATATACGATATTAATTGGAATGAGTGGACAGAGATATCTACAGAAATTACAATTTCAAAGGTCCATATTGATAACGGGGTGACAGATGGAACTGTATTAAATCCGCTTATTTCTGCAATAAGAATTGATCAGTTTATTTCCACAAATATGGCAGAAGATATGCCTATTATAGATACAATATACATCGATGATATTACAGTTCAGGAATATACATTCCAGGTTTCTTCTGCTATCGGTAATCATATGGTTTACCAGAAGGGCAGACCAATCAGAGTATGGGGTACAAACCTTGACCTCGGCGAACCGGTAACAGTTAAATTCAACGGGGTTACAAAGACATCTGTAACAGATGAAAACGGTAACTGGGTTGCAGAATTTGACAAGATTGATTCTTATACAAGAAATCTCGAAATCGAAGTTGCTTGTCCGGGCGAAGAAACACTTAAGTTTACAGATGTATCAGTCGGTGAAGTAATCCTTGCTTCAGGTCAGTCCAATATGGAATGGAACTTAAGAAAGGTATATGAAGCAGAAGATATTATCGAAGATGCAGAAACCAACGAAAATATCAGTATCCTTTCATTTGAACCAACTCAGGGTCTCAGAGGCTCCTATGATGTACTTTCATCACCTAAGGGTGCTTACTGGTCAAAGAAGGATAAGGCAACTGCAGAAATCTGTTCAGGTGTTGGTTA
>JAZSJF010000407.1:0-2206 GCA_045534195.1 Clostridia bacterium
AACACCCATCTCACCTGCCATAATACCTGCTAATTACCGGACTTCGATAGAGTGCTTGAGTACATTCTGTCCGTAACTTGTACGGTATTTGAGTTTACCGAGAAGGCGGATAATTTCAGGATGCAAACCATGCACTCCTGTATCAAATGTTGCCTGTTCACCTTCTTGTTTTATTATGCTTTCAACTTCTTTTCTGGCTTTTTCAACAGTTTCTTCAATTCTTGTAGGATGGATTCTTCCGTCTACAATAAGTTTCTCAAGAGCAAGTCTTGCAATCTCTCTTCTGATAGGATCAAATGCAGAAAGAACAACTGCTTCCGGAGTATCGTCAATGATAAGGTCAACTCCTGTAAGTGTTTCGAGTGTTCTGATATTTCTGCCTTCTCTTCCTATGATTCTTCCCTTCATTTCATCATTAGGAAGCGCAACAACAGATACAGTAGCCTCTGCCACATGGTCTGCAGCACATTTCTGTATTGCAGAACCGATGATATCTCTGGCTCTCTTTTCTGCGTCGTCTTTCGCCTGATCAATAATGTCTTTTGCCATTATTGCAGACTCGTGTCTGATTTCTGATTCAAGATTCTGCAAGAGGTATTCTTTTGCTTCTTCTCTTGTAAGACCTGAAAGTTTTTCCAGAATTTCTATCTGCTGAGCCTTGATTTCCTCAGTTTTCTGTGTGAGGGCTTCAAGTTCTTTCATCTTCTGGTTAAGTTTTTCATCCTTTTTGTCCAAGGCGTCGTTTTTCTTATCAACATTTGCCTCTTTTTGCTCAACTCGTCTTTCTAAACGATTTATCTCTGCTCTTCTGTCTTTTATCTCTCTGTCAAGTTCTGCTCTGGATTTGTGTACTTCTTCCTTTGCTGACAGGAGAATTTCTTTTTTCTTAGTTTCTGCCTGCTTTTCTGCTTCTGCCACGATGTCTTTTGCCTTCTGTTCAGCACCGCCAAGTTTGGCTTCGGCAATTTTCTTTCTATATATCACACCTGCAGCAAATGATACAACCGCCGCTGCAACTGCTATGCATATGGAAACCGGTAAACTTAATAGCAAAGATCTCAACCCCTTTCTTAAAATAATTTTTTTGAAAAAAGGTTCAACCTTTCCGATAATATTAAACTAAAAACTGAAAAAGTCATACCCTTTTTCACAATCGGGAACAGTCCCGAAACTCTTTCTGAGAAGGAAAACTCCCCTTCTCTTTCACAAAAAATTTGCGTTACATCTTACTTGTTTCTTTTTTAAGCCGCCATTTTTGAAAGTTTATAACATAAAATTTAACGAATGAATGTGCTTTGTGCCAAATATATACGACTTGTCGTACAATGGCATGCAATCCCACTCATACTCATTTATTGTATAATAAAACTTATTGATTGTCAACCGATTATTTTAAATTTTTCCAATATATTTTATTTTATATTGTTTGACTTTTTGGCTTATTGATGATAAAATCAAATGGATAATGGGTAATTATTACCAAGTGAAATTTGTAAGGGATGATTATAGATATGATATCAAAAAATAATGTTATCAGAGATACCGTGGAAAAAATCACAAAAAACTACAGAGAGAATGAAATTCTCCTCTCAAAAAAAGGAAAAACTCTGCCTTCAAGAGATGTAATTATAGAAATCCTTGAAGAAATAAAAAATGTGGTTTTTCCCGGATACTACAATGACGAAAAAATTTCCGAGCAGATGATGGAATACTTTGCCGGAAGCAAACTTGCAAAAGTATATATGCTTCTCAAAAACGAAATCGAACTTGCCATATCATATACGGATGATGAAAATTCCCCTGAGGAAATCTCTATGAATGCAGAATGTATCACAGCGGGATTCTTCCAGAAACTTCCCGGTGTTCAGTCCCTTCTCATAAAAGATGTTCAGGCGGGATTTGACGGAGATCCGGCGGCAAAGAGCAAAGAGGAAATCATTTTTTCTTATCCCGGACTTTTTGCAATATATGTATACAGAATTGCTCACATACTTTATACAAAAAATGTGCCTTTTATCCCGAGAATTATGACAGAATATGCCCATTCACAGACGGGTATAGACATAAACTCCGGCGCAACCATCGGCGAATACTTCTTCATCGACCACGGAACAGGTGTGGTTATCGGTGAAACCTGTCATATAGGAAACAATGTAAAAATCTATCAGGGTGTAACTCTCGGTGCGCTTTCCACAAGAAGCGGACA
>JAZSJF010000178.1:0-4472 GCA_045534195.1 Clostridia bacterium
ATAATAATCCAAAAGCAGCCTTTGTGAAGGTGTTTGTAATGAAATCACCATTGAATCTGATTCCTGTTGCAAGTAAGAGTATGAATATAAGCAAATAAAAAAAGGTCGCGATTTCGCGACCTTTTAAACATTATACAAACAATCTTTTTCCCATGCAGATACATTTGTGTCGATGTATTCCCAAATCATTCGATAATCTTTTTCATTTCGGATTATATGGTCGTGAAACGACCTTTGCCACAGAGTACTTCTGTAAATTTTTGTTGTATATGATTTTAGTTGTCCGATTATATTTTGTAGGGGAGGGTTTCCATGCCCTCCCGAATCATCCAACGCAATAATCATATGAATATGATTTGGCATAATAACATATTTTTCAACGGATTCTCCACTATTTGTGTCTGTGATGTACTGAATTGATTTTTCTACCTCTGCGCCTATCGGGGTTAATATATTTTCAGGGAGGGCACGGAGACCCTCCCCTACGATATCAGATAACAGGCATTTTCTTTTATGGGTGCAAATAGTAATGAAATATGCACCGTTTTGTGAATAATCAAAATCTTTTAATCTTGTTGGTTTTCTTTTTTTAAGTTCCATAAATCACTCTTCAAGGCTGACCTCTTCAGATTTACCATTCAGATCACTTAAGGTTTTCAGTTCATAGAACTTACCTTTCTTTGCCATAAGTTCGTCGAATGTACCGCATTCCACGCATCTTCCTTCGTCAAGAACAACAATTCTGTCAGCGTCACGGATGGTCGACAGTCTGTGGGCTACTATAAATGTAGTTCTGTCTTTGATAAGTTCGTTTATGGCTTTCTGTACCTGATATTCGGAAATGTTGTCAAGAGCAGATGTTGCTTCATCGAGAATAAGGATTTTCGGATCTCTTATAAGTGCTCTTGCAATGCAGATTCTCTGTTTCTGACCGCCGGAAAGTTTATCTCCGTGCTCACCTATAACCGTGTCAAGACCTTTGGGGAGTTTGTCTGCAAATTCCTTTATGTTTGAAAGTTCTATTACTCTGTCAAACACCTTCGGATCCACTTTTTTAAGTCCGTAGGTGATGTTTTCTCTTATTGTACCTGTGAAGAGAATACTGTTTTGCGGAACAACCGAAATGAAATGTCTGTAATCACTTAAGTTAAGTTCTTCCATAGGCTTTCCGTCAATGGAGAGTGTACCTTCTGTTGCTTTCAAAAATCCTATTATCATATTCATAATGGTGGATTTACCGGAGCCTGAAGGTCCTACAAAGGCAATACATTCGCCGGGCTCTACATGAAGTGTCAGGTTGTTGATTACCTTCTTGTCGGTGTTCGGATATTTGTAGGACACATTGTCAAAGTGTACAGTTCCGTGTACATATCTGAGTCTTATCTTGCCTCTGTTATCTTCTATGTCATCAGAAAGCATAATCTCCGATACAGAACTCAATGAATCAAATCCCTTTGTAATCTGAGGGTAGATATTGAGAAGGTTTTGTACATATCCTGTGATACTTGAAAAATATGACTGATAAAGTACAATGTCACCTACAGCAATCTTTTTGTTGAAAGCAAGTATACTTGTAAAGAGAAGACACAGTGCAGAAAGTGATCTTGCCATTACCCATGACCAGGAGCCAAAGTAGGCATTTGTACGGTCTATTGCAAGACCTTTGTCTTTTAGTGTATTGATATCTTTCTGCAGACTTTCTATCTCTTCGTCTTCCAGTCCGTGTGCTTTGGTAAGAGGAAGCATTTCAAGCATATTTGAAAGTTTTGCCGAGATATGCTCGTTTTCTTTTCTGAAAACGGTGTTGTGGTACCTCATATTCTTTCTGAATACATACACCAGAAGCACATTTATAGGTATTACACATATAAAGAACAATGTTACCGTAATACTCTTTGATACTGTGATTCCTATATATATAAGAAGTTCCAGAATAATAGGCACTACATTTTTTATAATCTGATTGTTGAGAAACTCGATTGCTTCGATATCTCTCACAAATTTTGCCTGTATTTTGCCTGTTTCTATTTCTTTGTGATATGTAACGGACAAATGTTGAAGTTTCCTGATAAGAGTGCTTCTGAAACCACCGCTTATACGCCTGAGCATCTTGTCGGTATATCGTGCATATAATACATGAGAAGGAATATTTTGTGCTATAAGAACGAATAATATAACTATTATAATAGTCATACTTCTTATAGTGTCTTCTGCTCCTATGGTAACGAGATTTATCATATACGATGTTACCAGCGGGATAATCCATATAGGACAAGCCTTGATTATAAACAGAACCAAAGACAAAAAAATCTGCAAAGCGTTAGACTTATAAATCTTCATAAGTATCTTTGCAGAGCCCTTCTTTTTCTGGTCTCCGCTTTCTCTGAATAATTCTTCATAATCAGGAAGCGGATTGTTATCTTTCCAACCACGATACATAAGTATCACTCCAATCGGGTTTTAAGTTTACCATTATTATACACAACATAAGATAAAAGTCAATAGAATTAATGAAACTTTTTGAAGTTTTTTGTTGCAAAAAGTGTGACAAAGTATTAGAATATAGTAAATATATGATTTTATCTGAAAAGGAGATATTTTTATGGCAAAAAACATATGGAAAGACTTGGACAAAAAAGAGGTATTTTCTTTTTGTGACGGGTATATAAAATATCTTGATAACTCAAAGACAGAGCGCCTTTGCGAAAGTTATTCAAAGATGCTTTCAGAGAAAGAAGGCTTTAAGGATATAAGTGAATATGATACACTCAAGGCAGGGGACAAAGTATACTTTGTGAACCGTGACAAAAGCATTGCATTTTTTGTTATAGGTGAGGAGGATATAGAAAAAGGTATCAATATCATTGCATCCCATATAGATTCTCCACGACTTGATTTGAAGCCAAATCCTTTGTATGAAGATATGGGTATCGGTCTTTTGAAGACTCATTACTACGGCGGAATAAAGAAATATCAGTGGACAACCATTCCTATGTCCCTTATAGGTGTGGTAATCAAAGAAAACGGAGAAAAAATAAACATAAATATCGGTGAAGATGACAATGATCCCGTATTTACAATTACAGATCTTCATACTAATCTTGCCAAGGATCAGATGGCAAAAAAAGCAGGAGAAGTGGTAGAAGGTGAAAGCCTCAATGCACTTTTCGGCTCTATTGCAACAGATGAAGAAAAGGATTCCGTAAAGAATGCACTTCTTGAAATCATCAAAGAGAAATACGGATTCACAGAAGATGACTTTATAAGCAGTGAACTTGAACTTGTACCGAATTCAAAAGCAAGAAATGTGGGACTTGATATGTCTATGATAGGCTCATACGGACAGGATGACAGAGTGTGTGCATACACATCACTGGCGGCTATTCTTGATATTAAGAATCCAAAGAAGACCTGTATGTGCTTCCTTGCAGATAAAGAAGAAATCGGAAGTATGGGTGTGACAGGTACAAAATCCAGATTTTTTGAAAATGCCATTGCGGAAGTTATTGCAAAAATGAAACCTCAGTATAATGATCTTATGCTCAGAAAAACACTTTCTGCTTCGGTATGTCTTTCTGCAGATGTGTCTGCAGCAAATGATCCTAACTATAAGTCAGTATGCGAGGACAAAAATGCCGCATATCTGGGCGGTGGTCTTTGCCTGGTGAAATATACCGGTGCAAGAGGAAAAAGTTCTACCTCTGACGCTAATGCTGAGATTGTGGCAAGGGTGAGAGGAATATTTAATTCCAACAATGTTTTATGGCAGATGGCAGAACTGGGAAAAGTAGACCAGGGCGGCGGCGGAACAGTTGCACAGTATATTGCAAATCTCGATATAGATACCATAGATTGCGGTGTGCCTCTCTTTTCAATGCATGCTCCCTTTGAAATAGCATCAAAGGCAGATGTGTATATGGCATATAAGGGATACAGGGCTTTCTATGAAGCAGAATAGTCTTATCAATGAAAGGAAGATACAAATGATAAAAGATATAAATCTTACAATGCTTATGGATTTCTATGAAATCACTATGGCAAACGGCTATCTTAAGCATGGATATAAGGACAAAATTGCCTGCTTTGATATGTTTTTCAGACGAGTTCCCGATGGTGGCGGATTTGCTATTATGGCAGGGGTGGAACAGATGATTGAATATATTCAGAATCTCAAGTTTGAGGCTGAAGACATTGAGTATTTAAGGGGGAAGAATTTGTTTTCGGATGAGTTCCTTTCTTATCTTGAGGATTTTGAATTCAGTTGTGATGTATGGGCAATTCCTGAGGGAACACCGATTTTCCCCGGTGAAACCATTGTAAAGGTAAAAGGACCTGTAATGGAAGCACAGTTCCTTGAAACCATGATACTTCTTACCATCAACCATCAGAGCCTTATTGCTACAAAGACAAACAGAATTGTACGTGCGGCAGAAGGAAGACCTGTAATGGAATTCGGTTCACAACATACTCAC
>JAZSJF010000009.1:0-1829 GCA_045534195.1 Clostridia bacterium
ATTTCGATATAACTTTCTACTTTAGGTTTGAACAACACGTTAAATAAGATGTTTTCATTATAACAAATTACACCATCAGGATCTGCCTGTCTTGCCCAGTCATAAATTTCCTTTACATACTCGTCGCCAAAGGTCTTTGTAAAGAGTGTATTTGCAATAGTTTCATTCTCTACATCCCAGTCAACCACATATTTGTCGAATCGTGGCATAATGTCATTCATATGGTCCTGAATGAGTTTATCGAGCATTGCTTTGTCTTTGTTTTCTACTGCAACACCGCATTCGGGTGAAATAAGGTTATTTCCTCTTGAGCTCACAAGTTTTTCAAATATAATGGAATGACCTCTGAAGTATCTTACACCTTCACTCCATGCTTTTTCAAAAGATGTCATAGATTTTTCGGGATTATAAAGTCCCCATTTCATAGAGGATTCCATAAGTGTACCGTTGAAAAGTCTTGAGAAATCAGGATGTTCTTTATAGATACAACCCCACTGGAATTCGTGGTCAAACATATCAAGTTCTACCTCTGCGCCCTTGATTACATTGCCCTCTTTATCCTTGACAATTACATTGAAGTCGCCTTTTCTTATCTCTTCGATTCTCCGGAGTGCTTCTGCTCTCCATTTAGCACCGGGAAGAAGTTCGGGATTGTTTGCATGGCTCTGTGTCGGTGAAGCGGGGAGTTTTACATCCTGGCCGAAATTCTTGATAGAAAATTCGCCCACTTCCACAATCTGCGGACCATAACCAAATCTGATACCTACATTTTCACAACCTTCAATGCCCCTGAACACAAGATAGATTGTCTGCCAGTTTACATCCGATGTACCGAATGGTTCAAAGAGTGCCTTTTTAAATGTAACAGGATGCTCTACCTGAACCTTTATCTGTGCAGTATCTGTTTCGGGATAAGGTTTCACACATCTTATACGGAATGTGATAAGACAAACATCATTTTCTTTCATTCCGGAGATTTTTTTGTTGAATCTGAATATTGCGGCGGTATCCTTCTCGGGATTACCGTTTACTTCTACTCTTAATGCCTTTGTAAAGTCGGCACCGTCAACACTTACTACACTGGTCTTAACATCAAGACCTTCCACCTGAATATCCATCTGACTTACATCAAGAAGGTCATCGGGGGAAATGATTTCATCATACTTGTCAGGAATAGAACTTTCAAAATCTGAATTCACCGGTGCATCATAGAAGATAAGATCATCATAACTGTTTGATCTTGTAAATTCAGTAGGAACATTTCTTCTTACGGGGTTTTTGATTTTTGCCATATGAAGTTTGCCTGTGCCTACGGTTACTGTACGGGTATCTCCGTCCCAGCCTACCTCTTCGCCAAGAGTTTCTGATACAAATCTAACGGGAACCATTGTTCTCCCGTTTATAATCTCAGGTGCTACATCGAGAGTCTTGAATTCTCCGTTAACTATAGCATTCTTTTCACCTATTACAAGTGAAATTGTTTTACCGCTTTTCTTTGCGGTAACGGTTTTTGTCGCATCGTCCCAGGCAATTGATGCACCGAGAGATTCAAATATTCCGCGCATGGGAACAAGTGTTCTTCCGTCGATTATAACGGGCATCTGGTCAAATGTCTTTGCTTCGTCTTTGATAATGATTTTTATATCATCTGCCGCATATACGAAAGATGCAGATGTAAGAATCATACACAAGGACAAAATAATTGCCAATACTTTTTTCATAATTTTTCTCCTTTATAATAATTAATTAAACTGAGGACAGTTTACAGGGTAAAGTTGAACAGTATTTCCGCCGTCAACCACCAGTTCTGCACCTGTGGTATTTCTTGC
>JAZSJF010000249.1:0-4050 GCA_045534195.1 Clostridia bacterium
TCAACAATTCTCAGAAGTTCTTTTATAACATTATCATTTTCGTTATAATTACCTTCAATATGAGAAACTACCCTTTCGTATGAATATTTATCCATAATACTTTTTATTTTGTCCGAACATTCTTTAAGCAATGTATCAGATTTGTCAGGATAAAGATAAAAGAATTTTCCTGACATATTGTCGTCAACTATCAGGTAATTGCCATCCTCAGAAAATTCTTTCAGTATAAAGAGAAGTTTGTTTGAATATTCAATAACATCTCCTGATGACACTTTGACATCAAGACCTTTTCCCACAAGGTCTATACCGCACACCTGACGATAATGCTCCGCCTTGGAATTAAGCCTTTCATTCATTTTTTCAGAATTCATACTCTCCAGTATTCTTTTGTACACATCATCAATTATTTCTTTTGCAGTACCTGCATGTATGCTCACACTGTCCGAATCCAGTCCGAGAAATTCTGCCTCCGCTCTTGATTCCGCACTGAACGGCAACCAGAAAAATCTGTCTGTGCCTTCTGCATTGAAATCATATCGCTTGATAAAAATCACCGGAGGATGATTTTTGACTTTTATAAGATAACTTTTTATAAACTTTATCCCCAGACACTCCACATTGGAAACATCACAGACATTGATATTCAGACCGCCCTTTATTCTTCTTAGCGTGTTGTACTGTGTTTTGGTAAGCACCTCTTCAATACGGGATTTACTGATACCGTCTGCATGGTCAAGAAACTGAATATTCTTTTCCCAGTCTTCAAGTTGGTGAGCGTTTTCAACAACAGTACGGTCAAGGTCCCTGTCAATACGGATTATATTACAGTTTATTGCATCAAGCATAAACACCTGCTTTGTACGGGCAAGTGTAATCTTTTTTCCCTCTGAAAGAGATGCTTTTCCGAGTTCGGTTATCTTTCTCTTGTTGTCTATGTGACCGAAAGTGAATAAGAGTTTGAGCATACTGTACACATAATCCTTGTCAAGCCCCATCAGATCGGCAATAACTTCCTCAGAGTCAAAACCAAGATTTACAAATTTAAGCACAGCCTCCTGAACCGATTCAAAATCTTCAAAGGTTTTTTCCTGCATATCTGCCTGAATGGAAGCAATAGGATAAAAAACAGGAGCAAAAATTTCTATCTCGCTTTTTTTGATGCTTTTGTACCGCAAACATATGTCACGGAGTGCAAAGTCAATTTTTATTTTTCTTTTACCCATTTTCTATCCTCCTATCCCTGATTTTTCCATTTTTTCAGTCGTTCTTCAAATGTATTGACATTTATTATTTCTCCCGAACCCTTTGATACACATCGGAGCATATATGAAATAAATTTACCGAAGTTCTTTTCTGTTTTTTCATATACCGCTCTTTCTCCTTTGTAGTCTGTTTCCGATTCCCTTTCCGAAAGGAAACTCATATCACCTACAATAACAAGGGTTTCTTTACATCTGGACATAGCAACATTCAGTCTTCTCAGTTCAGTGAGAAATCCTACGCCGTTTTTCTCTGCATCCTTGTTGGAACTTCTTCCGAAACTGTATACTATAACATCCCTTTCCTGCCCCTGATAACTGTCAAGAGTTGCGGCAAGTTCATTTATGTATTCAGAAGGAACATTCATCTTTTTGAGATTTTTTCTTATAAGTTCTACCTGAGCCTTGAGGGCGGCAATAATGCCAACATTCTTAAGATCAAATTCCTTTTCATAAAGAACTGCACCGATTTTTGCGGCGATCTCTGCTTCAAGAGGATTATCGTGTACCGTCTGTTCCCCGACTTTCATACTTCTCTCATGTCTGTGCTCAGAATCAGAAGTATCAATAATGATAAACGGCTTTTCCGAAATAACCGGAAGAAGGGATTTCAGATTCATTTTACCCTCAAATGATTTATACTCTCCGCCATAAAACCAGTCAGAAAGAATATCCGCTATTTCCGCCGGCATACGATACTGTTTATCAAGCATCATCTTGTTTGAATCAGGAAGAGTCATATACATATGTTCAAACAGACTCTTTTCAAGAAATTCAGTAGAAATTCTGTTTTTTATAAGATGATCACTCAGTTTTTCATCAACCATAGGCGGAATCTGCTTATGGTCACCAAGCATGATAAGTTTGTTCGATACACTCATAGGTACAAGCACATCGTGAATCTGTATCTGACCTGCTTCATCAATTATACTCACATCAAACTTAAGATCAGCAAACCTTTTTTGCGAGTTTATACCTATACAAGTTGCCCCCACCACATTGATACCTTTAAGGAGTATTTCTTTCAGTGTATGATTTGATGTTTCGCAGGCTTCTTTTGTCCAGTCATCAAGTTGTACCGTAAGTTCATTTGCACGGCTGACACTTCCCTTTATTTCCTGTCTGGTGTTTGTGTAATAAGCATATGATGTCACATCAAGACTGCGGCTTTTTTCAAATGCAAATATCCCCCACTTATCTTTGTTTCCGTCATAATCTATACCGAGAGAATCTATCTTTTCTCTGATAGTTTCACCAAGGTTTCTTTCGGGCATAAATATATTTACTGCAATTGCGTCGTAGAGTTTCATATAATCTGAAGCCATTGAATTGTGTGTTGCAATAAGGTTATCTCTGTGTGCAACAAGTCTGTCGTGCTTTGATATCAGATAGCGGATGAGATATATTCTCAACCAGGAAACAGGCTTTGTAATAAATCTTATGAACACTGATCTTTCTCTGTGCTCTTTTTCTTTTTTGATAAATCTGTTGGCTTTCTTTACATTCAGAAACAATCTTTCTTCGCAAGTATTAAAATCCTTACGGCATCTGAGAATATTTACATATGAAGCGTACAGATTGTTCAGTGCCTGTTCCAGTTTGTCTTCAAGTTCCTTCTTTTCTTTATATGTATCTTCAAGACCAACAAGCACTTTGTCAGTATTCTGCCAAAAATCCGAAAGCCCCTTCAAAACATTCTTATGTCCTGAAGTTATTGATTCTATCTTTGATCTTAGTTCTTCAAGTTTGAGTTCAAAAATGCACGGTTTCACTTTTGAAGATACCTTTGTTTCCGATCCTATTCTCAACGGATTGATACCTTCTTCACCGATTACCTTTTCAAGAACATTATCCACCGCTTTATTGTTTTTTGAAGAAATAAGAACTCTCATTCCTTTTTCTTTGACAAAATACTTAACCCACTCAAATATAACAGTAGTCTTACCCGTTCCCGGAGGCCCCATTACAAGATAGGCATCCTTAGAACATATGCCTTTTTTTATGGCTTTAAGCTGACTGTCATTTGGAGGATACTCCTTTTTGTTAAGTTCATCTTCGAGTTTGTCCAGATTAACATCATCAAATCCTTTTGGAGAAGCATCACCGAGAATATCATTCATATATCTGGCATCTGCAGTACCGCTGATGATTTTGTTGATTGCCTCCATCTGCACATCACGGTTTACACTGGAAAAACTCAGTGTTATAGCCCCTACCCTCGGAAAAATTTCAATATTTTTCTGCTCATAAAACAAGAGATCAACAAACTTACCCTTTTCATCCTCACCGGTATTTACAATGGTTGTATGTATTTTTTCATCATTGATATCAGATATTTCCACCTTGGTATCAACTACATACACATCCTTTTGATCACCGGTATAATGTACATAAAATCTATATGCAGTATTCTCAATTCTGTCATAATCACAACCTTCAACACCTTCATAATAAAGAGAGCCTGCTTTCAGTGCCTCTTTTTCTTCAAGTTCATGTTGAGCCTGAGAATACTCTTTGGCAAGGTTGAGATATTCCATAAGTTCATCTGAAGGTTGAAATGTTTCGTCTATAACTTCCTCTTCCACGGGAACGATATCAAAAGATTCTTCAATCTGTCTGATAATGGAAGTACAACTTGTCCTTACGGCATAGTTATCTAATTTGCGACCGTTGTGATACAAGAAACTTTTTTCTTCGCGGTTGAATGCTATACTAAGCCCCGAATCAAAATAGAAACTTCTTCCCGAATGCAGGGCACGGTTTTTGAAATAATAGTCATCTTTGCCGAAAT
>JAZSJF010000187.1:0-5784 GCA_045534195.1 Clostridia bacterium
ATTTTGCACCTCAAAAAATGAAAATGTTAATATTGTCCACCAAATGAACAAAATAGTGTACAGACAGTATAACACAAATATGTTATTGTGTAAACAACAAATTTAATTGTGAGGTGTAATCTCTATGAGTAAGAAATGGAAAGT
Source organism: Clostridia bacterium (assembly GCA_045534195.1). Taxonomy (GTDB): domain Bacteria; phylum Bacillota; class Clostridia; order UMGS1810; family UMGS1810; genus SIG435. The sequence continues at coordinate 145 of JAZSJF010000187.1, forward strand.
GGCGGTAATAGGATGTGGATATTTTGCACATGTTCAATATTTCCCCAACATATCAAAAGAAGCAAATGCAGAATGTGTAGCGTGTGTTGATATCGTCCCCGAAAGAGCAAAAGAAGCAGCAGAAAAATTCGGTGTGCCGAACTGGTATTCAAGCACAGATGAACTTATCAAAAATTGTGACTTCGATATAGCAATTGATTCTGCTTCCATTCAGGTGCATCATGAAATTAATATGAAAGTTCTTTCTGCAGGCAAACATCTTATTTCACAGAAACCTGCAGCACCGACTGTTGAAGAGTTGACAGAACAGATTGAACTTGCAAAAAAAATGAATGTGAAATATGCATGTGTTCCCGTTCATCCGTTGAGATATGATCTTAATATTGCAAAACAGATGATGAAAGACGGAACTATAGGAAACCCTTACTACATTAAATGTAATATGTCACACGGCGGACCTGAATATTTCCAGTACAGAGATGTTGATCCTTCATGGTTCTTTGAACCGGGTGCCGGAGCACTTGTTGATATGGGTGTTCACGGACTTCAGATTGTTACAACTATGTTTGGGCCTGCAAAGAGCGTAAGTTGTTCAGCGATGGTTACAACACCGGTAAGAGAAGTGCGTTCAGGTGCATTTAACGGCAAAATGATGAAGACAGACCGTATTCCTGATCAGTATGTTATAACACTTGATTTCGGAAATAATACAATGGCTCTTGTTGATACCGGTTTTTCACAGAAGGCATCAAAAGCACCTTTTGTTGAAATATGCGGTGACAGAGGCACAATCTCTATTTCTGAGCCATATGCAAAGAATCCGATTCCTGAAGTATTTGTTGACTTTGGCGACAAGGGAATCAGAGGATGGACAACACCTATGACTTGGATAAATCCGCCTAAGAAGATGAATAGCCAGTGTTGTTGTCTTGGAGATATTGTTGATGCTATCGAAAACGACAAAGAACCTGTTCTTTCACCATTGCACGCAAGACACATACTTGAAATTATGTGCAAGATTCCCGAAGCAATCGAAAAAGGATGCAGAATTGATCTGGAAACAACATTTTGAGAGGTGTAATTATGAGTAAATTAAAAATTGCATTTATCGGTATGGACCATGTTCATGTACAGACTTTATATCGTGAATTTGTGAAGTGTCCCGATGTGTATGAAATTGTGGGTATTGCTGATTACCCCAAACACTGTCCTGATATGATTGAATACAAAAAAAGACATAATTTCCCAAAACAGGATCTTGTTATATGGGATGATTACAAGACTCTTCTCAATCAGGGAATTGATGTTGCCGTAATAACAACAAATATCAAAGATCACACAAAATGTGCAGTAGAAACTCTTGGAATGAATATACATACTGTTCTGGAAAAACCAATGGCAGTCACAATGGAAGATGCAAAAATTATGTATGATGCATACAAAAACAGTAAGGCAGAACTTGTGATAAACTGGCCGGTTGCCTGGTTTTCATCTTTTAGAAAGGCAAAAGAGATTGTGGATTCCGGCGTGATAGGGGATGTACTTCGTGTTCAGTACAGAACACCTTCTACCAGAGGACCATACTCACTTAAAGATCACACAGAAGACGAACTGAGAGCAATGTGGTGGTATCAGAGTGATAAAGGCGGCGGCTCCATATTTGACTATGCAGGCTACGGTTGCAATCTTACAACATGGTTTGCAGGCAAATGTGCTCAGAAAGTTACAGGGATGAAAAAGAACTTTATGCAGAAATTCTGTGATTGTGAAGATTATTCAAATTTCATTGCAGATTTCGGCGACTGTATCGGATTTATCGAAGGTTCCTGGTCAACTTGTCACAGTGGTGATATTCCGACAGGTCCCGTAGTGTTCGGTACAAAAGGTACTGTGGTTTGTGACAGATACGACAGCCATGTAAGAGTTTATCTGGATAACAGACAATTTCCTGATGCAGAGTCACCTTATCAGGATATTGATACTCAGCCTATAGAAGATAATATTGCACTCAATTTAAGTGAATTTATACTTGATAACAAGCCATTGTTCGAAATGGTTACGGTAGATTTTAATATGAAAGTAATGGGATTGCTTGACGCGGGAATCCGTTCCTGCGAAAGCGGAAAGACAGAAGAGGCGATCAGTTATGAATAAATTGAGAGTAGCAATAATAGGTACAGGAATGATTGCAAACAGCGCGCATTTTCCCGCACTCAATGAATTGAGAAAAGAAGGCATTGTTGATGTTGTTGCCGTTGCCGATATCCGTGACGGTATTGCTATGGAAACTGCAAAAAGACATAATGTTGAGAAGTATTATACCGATCCGCAGAAGATGCTTGATGAAGTAAAACCGGATTTTGTTGCAGTATGTACACCAAATATGTATCACAAGGAATGGACAATCAAATCTCTTAAAGCAGGTGCACATGTTGCCTGTGAAAAACCTATGGGATTGAATGTAAAAGATGTTGAAGAAATGTGGCAGACCGCCGAGGAATGCGGAAAAATACTTTTCCCATGTCAGTGTATGAGATGGAGAAACTATATGCAGCATTCCAAAGAACTGGTTGAATCAGGAGAACTTGGTGAAGTATACTTCTCTGATATAGAATTTATCAGAAGAATCGGTGTTCCTACCTGGGGAATGTTCCATATGAAAGAACATAATTTCGGTGGTCCTTTCTGTGACCTTGGTGTTCACCTTATCGACTCACTTCTCTGGATTGCAGGAGATAAGAAGGTTGAAACTGTATCAGGAAGCACATATACAAAAATCGCAAATCAGGGTGAGGATATACATCTGAGCATTGCAGAAAGCGGTGCATATACAGGTGCATTTTCACCGAGAAAATACGATTACAAAGAATTTAATGTAGAAGAGTTTGCAACAGGATTTATGCGTCTTGAAGGCGGAATGAGTGTTAATTTCAAATTCTCCTGGGCAATAAATCTTCCTACTACAAATCTTGATATGGTTATATGCGGTGACAAGGGCGGACTTTCCGTTAATAATGAAAAACTCTACAAGAATATCGGTAAATATCAGTCAGAATGTGATATGAAATGGTTCGATAACAGTCCTTATGCCGGCGTTCCGTTCGGTCAGCACAGACATATGTACAGACATATTATTGATGTTCTTAACGGAAAGACAGAATATCTTATTAAGAAACATCAGAATATCGAAGTTACAAAAGCAATTGAATGTTTCTACAAATCTGCTGAACTCGGAAGAGAAATCAGTGTTAAGGAGTTGTTATAAATGATTAAGGCGGTTATTATCGGCACATCTCATATGCATGTCAATGAGGTTGCTTTGTATATAACAGAGTGTGTGGATATGGAATTAATCGGCGTTTCTGATGTTCCGTCAGATGTTGATAAGATTCCTCCGTTAAGATACACACCCGAATGGAATTTGCAGAATGTCATTGATAACTATTGTCCTGTTTATTACAACGATTACAAAAAAATGCTTGATGAACTTAAACCGGATGTTGCATTTATTCTTACAGAAAATTGCCAGAAACCGGAAGTTGTCAATGAATGTGCGATAAGAAAAGTTAATGTCTGCATAGAAAAGCCTGTTGCAGTCAGCCTTGATGAAGCGAAAAAAATCAAAAAAAGTGTTGATGAAAATGGCATTGAAGCCTATGTAAACTGGCCTGTGGCTTGGCGTCCGTATCTTTATAAATTCAAAGCGGCACTTGACAGCGGTGTTGTGGGAAAACCGGTTAAACTTCGCTACATAAACGGTCATACCGGTCCTCTCGGAATCGGAGCAAAACACAGAGGAGTCAGTGAAAATGCAGAAGAAATGACAAATGAACAACGTTCAAAAACCTGGTGGCACAAAGAAAGTCACGGCGGCGGTGTATATCTTGACATTTGTTGTTACGGATGTTATTTCTCAAGATGGCTTCTCGGTAATGGAGCGAAGAGCATTATTTCTGCCGGTGCAAACCTTAATACACCATACGGCGATACATTTGATAATTTCGGTGCTATCGTGAAATATGACGACAAAATGGCAGTTCTTGAAGGTACCTGGACAACACCGAGGGTAGTTATACCTTCCGGACCTATGATTATATGCACAGAAGGTGTAATTGAATGTACCGGCGGTGCAGAAAATATGCCTGATGTAAAAGTATATGATATCTACGGCAATGAAATTGAAATTCCTGATGTAAATGTAGGATATAATATGAAAAATCTGCCGTGTCATTATGCAGATCACATAAAAAACGGATCTGATATAATGGAAATGCTTACACTTGATGTAAATATGGATGTAATGGCTATTCTTGACAGTGCAATCAAAAGCAGTATGTCATCAAAAGAAGAAAAAATAAATTTCTGATAATCTGAAAGGGGATAATATTATGTATACATATCAGAGCAGATTAAAAGAAATGAGAGATACCAAAATCCGTCATACACTTGAAAAGAGAAAACAAAACGGTTATACCGACCTTGATGATTTCGGTACAGTTCCGTTAAGCGAGGGATACTGGGTTGAACCCTGGTATAACAGTACAAACGGAAGTTTCTACGGATATGACGGGATGTGCGAGAATTTCTGCAGAGTTATAGACGCACATAAACCATATATCGATAAAAACGAAATGCTTTGCGGAAGATGGCGTGACATGCTTGTCAACTATCGCGGTGACCTGCATTATATGCCAGATTGGTTAAAAAACAATCCAAAAACACTTGAGTTTATCAAAAATGGCGCTACAAACCAATGGAGCAAGCGTTGGGATGAACAACGTTTTCCGTATGATCATCTGAAGCCACTTCAGGAAAAATATAATATTACAACAGGCATTGACGGAGATGCGCATTTTGCCTGCGATTATTCAATCGGTTTTGAACTTGGATTCGGAGGAATGCTTGAAAAAATCGAAAAATACAGACAGATAAACAAAGGGAAAGATGACTTCTATGATGCTGAAAAACGTTGTGTGGAAGCAATTATCAGATTTATACAACGTCATATTGATGAGCTGGAGATTCTTATCGGAAACGAAGAAAACGAGGATATAAAAGCAAATCTCATTAGTATGAAAGAAACTTGCGAGTATGTAAGATATAACCCTCCAAAGACATTCAAACAGGCTTGTCAGTGGGCGGCGTTCTTCAACTGTGCATCAAGAATTTACACAAGAGACGGCGCAGGTTTTCAACTTGATACACTTCTTTATCCATACTATTTAAATGACATACAATCAGGTATACTTGATGATGAAGAAGCAAAATTCCTCATTGCAAATCTTCTTCTTATCGATCCTCATTATTATCAGATATCAGGTGTGGATGTAAATGACAGTGATATGACAAATCACCTTTCATATCTTATCCTTGATGCGGCAGACAGTATAAACATCGCTTGTAATCTTACAGTGAGAGTTCACGAAAACTGCGCCAGAGAGTTTTGGAAAAAGGCAGTTTATTATCTGTTGAAAAATAAAAACGGATGGCCAAGATTCTGTAACGACAAGGCTCTTTGTGAAGGGTATATGAGAAACGGTGTTGACAAAAACACTGCCAGAGAAAGAATTGCGGTAGGGTGTAACTGGATGTGTGTACCGGGAAAAGAATTTCCTATGAATGAAGTCGGAGGCCAAGCGG
>JAZSJF010000242.1:0-10945 GCA_045534195.1 Clostridia bacterium
GATATTCGCATGACGAAAGCCCTCTTGTGAGCCTTACCTCTGCTCCCATTATGAGTTTCGGAATATCTGTTTTTTCTTCCCTTGCCCTGTCCTCAACTATCTTTTTTGCTTCATCACGATATTTGAAAAAATACTCGGACAAATCCTTATTTGCATAGAAATGAGGAGTACACACCACGTATTCTATCCCGTGTTGTCTTTCCATACCAAGCATCTCCATGGATATATCAGGATTCGTAGCGCCATCATCAAGCCCGGGCAGGATATGTGTATGAAAATCAATCATAAAATCACCCGTTACTTATTGGCTTCTTCTGTTTCATTTTCGTCAGTACTGTATGAATAATTATAATTGTATTTATACTTATAAGTATATCTGTAACCGTATTTTGAATATTTATATTTAGATGCCAGTTTGTTGTTTATATCATTGAGCACAATACCGAGAATCTTTGCATTGGCAAACTCAAGACTTTCTATTGCCTTTTTGAGGAGTTCCTGATGAGTATGATTTTCTCTTACCACAAGAACTACGCCGGTAGCATATTTGGATACAGAAACTGTATCGGTAACAACATCAACCGGAGGCATATCAAGAAATATGTAATTATATCTGTCTGAAAGATATATAAGAAGTTCTTCCATCTTTGGCGAGTTAAGAAGTTCTGACGGATTTGGTGGGATATGTCCCGCCGTAACAACATCAAATCCGAACTCTTCACAAGTCTGTACAACATTCTCTGCGCTTTCAAGTCCCGCAAGGTAGTTTGACATACCCTTTTCATTATTCATACCAAGACACTTATGAAGTTTCGGCTTTCTTAAATCAGAATCAAGAACAACCACTTTTTCTCCCATCTGTGCAAATGTAATTGCAAGATTAAGGCAGGTAGTAGTCTTTCCCTCCGCAGGTACGGAAGATGTGAAAATAACTTTTTTACATTTATCCTTCTCTGCAGAAAGTGCATATATAAGATTTGTTCTGGCTGTCTTGTAAGATTCTACAAAAGCAAATTTTGACTGCTTGTTGAGAATAGCCTTTTTATAATTTCTGCCCGGTTCTTCTGCAGATCTCTTCAACACTTTTGCAAGAGGTTTTTTCTTAAAAAATAACATAATAACTATCCCTTTCTTTCGAATTTAGACAGATTATATACCTATACATATTGATTTTATCACATTACTGTCCAAAAATCAAGTATATTTGCATCAGATAACAAATCCTCCTGATACATTGATTACCTGTCCCGTAATATATGATGCGCCTTCCGAAAGAAGAAATCTGACAACCGACGACACATCCCTTGTATCTCCTATTCTGCCCAGGGGGATTTCTTCCCTCAATTCCCTTATTGTTTCTTCATCAAAGTTGCACATATCGGTATCTATCACTCCCGGTGCAACCGCATTGACGGTAATTCCCGATAAAGAAACTTCCTTTGCAAGTGCTTTGGTAAATCCAATTACCGCCGCTTTTGTTGCAGAATATACCACCTCGCAGGATGCACCGCAAATTCCCCACACACTTGACATATTTATAATTCTTCCCTGTTTTTTGTTTATCATTTCCTTAAGCACTGCCTGAGTACAGTTGAACACTCCGCCGAGATTTATATCTGTCATCCTTTTCATATCTTCGCTCTTTACATCGGTAAAAAGTTCCTGACGGGCAATACCCGCATTGTTTATAAGTGCATCTATTCTTCCGTAATAAGACACAACCTTATATACCATACTGTCAACTTGTTCTCTGTCAGAAACATCCGCCCTGATCATAATGGCATTGCTTCCGTTATTCTTTACAATCTCAAGAAGTTCTTTTGCTTCATTTTCACTTTTGTTATAATTAATTACCACATCATAATCATAAGATAAATCAATGGCACACTGTCTGCCTATTCCCCTTGATGCTCCTGTTATTATAACTACTTTTCTCATATTTTTTCTCCATATTCTGTATATCTTGAAAGGACAAAAAGATAGTCGGACAATCTGTTGAGATAACTGATGTCCATTTTGCATCTTACGGCACATCTTTCTGTCCGTCTTACCACACACCTTGCATAATCCATAACTGCGGAAATCTTTTTTGACGGGTATTCGAAGAGTTTTATTTCCGGAGTATTTTTTTCATAAAAGGATATTCTGTCTTCCAGAAATTCTCTTTCCTTATCCACAAGTGCATTCTCTCTTTTGCATACAAAAGAAGCAATTTTTGTAATGGTAAGAATAACATCTGACAACTCTTTTTCAATTACCTCATCATTTATAAGACTTCTGCACACAGAAATCACCGAGGCAGTTTCATCAAGAGTGCCCAGAAGTTCAACAATATCACAACATTTATCTACTCTTTCACTGTATAAATCAGTAGTACCATTATCTCCTGTTCCGGTAGTAATTTTCATAACATTTACCCTTTCAGAGTTTATTGTTGTTTCTTAAGACTATCCATATAAGCCTTATATCCCTGCTCAGTTTTGTTCTGTCCCGGATTATAATAAACCCTGTCTTTGATTCTGTCGGGAAGATATTGCTGAGGTACATAAGAATTAGGGTATGCGTGAGGATACTTATATGTAAGCCCTCTCCCCATTTTTGACGCTCCGCCGTAGTGTGAGTCCTTAAGATGCAGAGGAATCTCTCCTACATTTAAATTTTCTATATCAGATATTGCCTCATCTATGGCACATATACATGAATTTGACTTAGGTGATATTGCAAGAAAAATCACCGCTTCACTAAGGGGTATCCTTGCCTCGGGAAATCCCAACTGCATAGCAGAGTCGCCACAAGCCTTGGTAACAGTAATGGCATTGGGGTTTGCAAGACCGATATCTTCCGCCGCAATAACCATAAGCCTTCTGCATATAGATATAAGGTCCCCTCCTACAACAAGACGGGCAAGATAGTGAATCGCTGCATCAGGATCGCTTCCTCTGATAGATTTCTGAAATGCACTCAACACATCATAGTGGTTGTCACCGTTTTTGTCAAAAGAAAAAGAACTCTTTTGTGTACATTCCACAGCAATATCCAGAGTAATATTTATCTCATCCTCAACATTGTAAAGTTGTGATTTTATACACATTTCCACACCGTTGATGGCTTTTCTTACATCCCCCAGCGAACAGGATGATATATGGTCTATGGCGTCTTCTTCAAAAAAGATTGTTCTGTCAGGATAGTCGTCTTTGGAAACATCTATGGCACGGACAACTGCCTTCTTTATCTCTGATGGTGGAATCTGTTTGAACTCAAGTACATTTGAACGGGAAAGAATAGCGCCGTACACATAGAAATATGGGTTTTCCGTTGTACTTGCTATAAGTGTTATCTGACCGTTTTCTATATATTCAAGAAGTGCCTGTTGCTGCTTCTTGTTGAAATTCTGAATCTCATCAAGATACAGAACTACCCCATTGCGGTTTTCCATTCTGTCCAGACTTTCTGCGATTTCCCTTACATCCTTTACGGAACAATTGGTGGCATTAAGTCTGTAAAAAGGCTTACCCACCTTATCGGCACATATATTTGCCACAGTAGTTTTGCCCACGCCTGACGGACCGTAAAAAATCATATTGGGGATTTCTCCGGTATTGATTATATTTGAAAGTACTTTATTTTCGCCTATGAGATGTGTCTGACCTACAACTTCATCAAGAGTCTTTGGCCGTATTCTCTCGGCAAGAGGAGCCTTTTTCATAGCGCATTTCTCCATAACTGTATTAATACTGTAATTCTATCATCAATTGAAGAATATTTCAATATGTAATAAAAAAGGAGATGTAAAAATTTTTACATCTCCTTAAATTTTGTTTACTTTTTAATCTGTTTTTCCATTTCTTCTATACTCATACTTCTTGTATGTTCTGTATGAGACCATTCGGTTTTGTGTTTATTGAGCCAACCGATGATTGTAATAGGAATCCATGTAAGAGTATATATACCGAAAATAAGATACGACCAGATGAGTTTCATATTGATAACGCGTCTTTCATATGTTACAACTGCAGGTATATAAAACATTGTCAGTATACCAAACACCTGTGCACAACTCTTTGCCGTTTCAAAATCATTAATAAAGAGGTTGAACAGATGATTGTATGTGAATATGTGGTCGGATATACCGGGAATATTGAACAATGTGAAAAATCCTATCAGTGTAGCAATACCCAATACAAAAATCTTGAGCGGCTGCATAAGATATACACAACAGTCAAAAGCCGACAAATCACCTTCTGTGATTGCTTTTTTGAAAAGTCTCCATGCAAATCTTGATGCAACATCGGCGTGTCCCTGCATCCATCTTATTCTCTGTTTCCAGGAAGCCTTGAATGTAAGAGGCTTTTCATCATAAATAACTGCTTTGTGAGCCCAGCCCACTTTTTTTCCGTCCAGAGCAAGTTTCGCTGTGAACTCCATATCTTCAGTAAGACATGTTGCACCCCATCCGAAATCCTTAAGAAGCGGAACAGATACACAGAAACCTGTGCCCGAAAGTTGGCATGTCACATTGATATTGTATCTTGCATTCTGAAAAAGTCTTGATACAACCCAGAATGAAATGGAATAAGCAGTAGTAACCCATGTATCGAAAGGATTTTTGGAATCAACACTGCCCTGAACCACATCATAACCTTTGTTGATTTCTTTGTTCATTTCTGTAAGGAACTCTTTGTTTACAAGGTTGTCTGCATCAAAGATTGACACAAAATCATATTTGTCATCCATTGCATAGATTTTTTTAAACATCCATTCAAGAGCGTGTCCCTTGCCGCGGAGTTCTTTGTCTTCTCTTTCATAAACAATGGCACCTGCTTCTCTTGCCACCTGTGCAGTAGAATCGGTACAATTATCGGCAACTACAAATATATCGTATTTATCTTTCGGATAGTCAAGGTCTTTAAGACTTCTGACCATCTCGCCAATAACCACTTCTTCGTTATGTGCCGCAACAATCATAGCAAATGAGTGGATATCATTCTTCTCAGGATTTTTGTTTGTTTTTCTGTTGGACCAGCCAAACACCGAAATAACAAAATAATATGCTCCATAAAGCATAATAAAAGCCTGAATACATGCGCTTACTACAAACAATACGTCATTAAATTCCATATTAACCTCCGTTTTTGTGTATCGTTCAGATACACATCCCCCAATACACATTGGTTTTAAACGCTGTGTTCTTTTGATTAACTCAACTCATTATATACCATAAAACTTCTTCTTGCAAGTCCATAATTCTTCAAATTCGACAAAAATCGTAATTTTTGTAAACATTTACATATTTTTGAATCAATTTACTCACATTTTGTGCATTTTTCGTTGTTTTTTGTGGTTTTTCTAAACAAAACTATGGACATTTTGGAAGATTTGTTATAAATTATATGTATAGTAATTTTAGATATGAAGGATGTATTTTATGAAAGAAAAGACTATGTATGTGTGTCAGAACTGTGCATACCATTCTCCCAAATGGATGGGAAAATGTCCCTCATGTAATGAATGGAACACTTTTGAAGAAGAAAATGTCACACAGAAACCAAAATCAAAATCCACACTTTCTGTATCAGGCGAACCTGTAAGTCTTGAAAATATAGTAATAAGCGGCGAGGAACGCTACCCCACAAACAAGGAAGAACTGGACAGAGTACTGGGCGGCGGAATAGTAAAAGGCTCTCTTGTTCTTGTTGGCGGAGATCCCGGTATAGGCAAATCAACATTGCTTTTGCAGATATGTGACAGTGTCACCGACTGTTCGGGGATAATGTATGTATCAGGTGAAGAAAGTCTGAGCCAGATAAAACTCCGCGCACAAAGACTGAATATCACAACCGGAAACCTTTCTCTTTTGTCAGAAACCAACCTTGATTCAGTTATATATCATGCAAAAGAGAAGAAACCGCAGATAATGATAATAGACTCTATACAGACAATGTTTAAAGAAGATACTGCATCAGCCCCGGGAAGTGTTTCTCAGGTAAGAGAATGTACATACGCTCTTATGCGTCTTGCCAAAGAAAATGCAATATCCATAATCATTGTGGGACATGTTACAAAAGACGGAAATATTGCAGGACCGAGAGTTCTTGAACATATGGTAGACTGTGTACTCTATTTCGAAGGTGAAAGACATCTGTCATACAGAATACTGAGAACAGTGAAAAACCGTTTTGGCTCAACCAATGAAATAGGCGTATTTGAGATGAAAGACTCAGGTCTGTGCGAAGTGAAAAACCCCTCAGAAATGCTCCTTTCATCCAGACCGAAAAATACTTCGGGAACAACAATTGTATGCACGATTGAAGGAACAAGACCTGTCCTCTCGGAAGTGCAGGCGTTGTGCTCTTTCAACGGATTCGGCAATCCAAGACGGGTTACAACCGGTGTGGATTACTCAAGATCATGTATGCTTATTGCAGTTCTTGAAAAGAAACTTGGATTCAAAATGCAGAATCAGGATGTGTATATAAATATAGCAGGGGGAATAAAAATTGCAGAAACCGCTACAGACCTGGCAGTAGTTATGAGCATTGCTTCCAATTATAAAAACTTCTCAATAGATGAGCATACCTGCATTATGGGTGAAATAGGTCTTACGGGAGAAGTAAGAAGTGTAAGTTATATAGAAAAACGAATTATGGAATGTAAAAAACTCGGCTTCAAAAAGTGCATTATACCAAAAAGCAACATTCAGGACCTTAAAATAAAAGGTATAGAAATTATAGGGGTTGAAACAGTAAAAGAAGCAATCGATGTTGTTATGAACTGAATAAAACAAAAAGGATAATTTCACAGTGAAATTATCCTTTTTATCTTATATGCGATATTGTATATCTCCATTAATCATGGTAAGCACACATCTTAAGGATTTGTCATTATATACCCTTCTGCCTGCTTTGTCTGTCATATCATAGCCTGAACCTTCATAATCAACAACTGTAAGATCAGCGCATCTTCCCTCTTTAAGGTATCCCCATTCATTTTCTTTACCCAGAGATTTTGCAGCATTTGATGTAACCGCCCTGAATATATCGTCTTCCTTCATTCCAAGGTCTTTTGCAATAGACATACACATTGTAAGTCCGTAAATTCCGCCTCTTATATAGGCACTGCTTCTTGTGATATCCGTACTTATAACATCGGGAATCATACCATTTGCAATTGCAGATTCAAAAATCTTAAAGTCTGTATGCACACATCCTGCCATACCCGCATCGATGATTACACCTCTTTTCTGTGCTTCTCTGATGCTCTCAAAATTATCATCGGCACAGGTGTTTTCACCTCCGTGAAAAGCATGTGTAAGTATATCTCCGGGATTTAACACAGGAAGATACTCCCTCATACTTACAGGGGAATTTGCACAATGAACCATCATTTTGAGGCCTTTTCCCTTTGCATAATCCGCAAGTACTTTAAGTGGTTTTTCATCTGTTACACCGTGTCCGTATTTATCAAAATATACTTTTATCCCGACAAGATATTTATTGTATCGGGATATATTTTTTTCTAATGTTTCAAAATCAACCTGATTATCTGCCATCTTTGCTCCTGCAAAAACTACCGGCTTTATTGTAAATAAATCCATCACATCATCAGAGCCGTTATTTCCTGAACAATCTGCGGCTGCGGTAACACCAAACGGCACTGTGAAAAGATGTGGTTCAAATCCGAATCTGTCACCGGAAATATGCTTCATATGAGTATGTATATCCACAAAACCTGCAGAAAGGATTTTGCCTTCTATATCAAAAACATAATCTGCCTCAGGTTCTTCCTTTCCCATATAATCAATTTTTCTGTCTTTTACAAAGACATTCTTACATTCAAACTTTTCGCCGTCCCATACACGGCCACCTTTAAAAAGAAATGTAGGCATATCAGTTAGTTCCTCCTATAATTTCATACAATACTTTTTGTACAAGATAATCGTGCTCATAAGTATACGGATTAGTCTTTGTGCCTTTGATATATTCATAGAAATCAGATACCATTGTATCATATCGATTGCTTTTCGGAACATCAGGAATCTCTATAATTTCTTTTTTGTCCATATACGGATAATCTTTTGCGATTTCAAGACCTGAATAGGTCATTATGCAAGGGTTTTCCATAGGGACAATATTTACAGTACCTTTAGTTCCCGACACCACCAGTTGTCTTCTTCCCCATCCGTTCACTTCCACACTGGATACAAAAATCCTTGCCAGTGCATTTCCGAATTCAAGAACGGCAAGATTGTTATCACACACATCCACACCTTCAAAGCCTGTATGCTTAAGAAACGGTGTAATCTTGTCAGGTTTTCCCATCATTTTTACTATTAAATCCACAAAATGAGAACCGAGAATATACATGATACCGCCTTCAAAGGTTGAAAGCCCCTCTTTGTAGGGTTTGCCGTGATATGTACTCATTTCTGCGTTGATAGAAAGAATTTCTCCGAGTTTGCCCTCTTCGATAAGTTCAAATGTCTTTAAAACCGCAGGGTTATAACGATACATATATCCCATCTGAACCACAAGGTTCTTTTCTTTTGCGATATCAAGCACTTCTTTAAATTCTTCAAGTGAACCTGATGCAGGTTTATCCATATGTATGTGCTTTCCTTTTTTTACACACATAAGAGCGTATTTTGTAAGATTTTTTACATCACATTCAATAATAAGAGCATCACACATATCTATGAGTTCTTCCACGGGGTAGTTCTTAAACCCCTTATATACATCCAGGTCTCCTCTTTTTTCAAGCCAGTCCGGATTATCTTCAGAAAATCCCACTACTTCAAAAAGTTCCGGAAACTGCTTAAAAGCATAAAACTTCATCTTCCCGTGATTGTGTCCTATTCCTATCTGTCCTACTTTTATCTTCATCACACATTTCTCCAATCAAACACTGTTCCTAAAGGAAATTCTTTTGATGTACACAGTTCTGTATATATATCCTGACATATTTCAGGTGATACAATTCTTGAGATAATCGGCAATACCTTTATTCTTCCCATAGAAATCATATCAAGAATTGCCTTGCAGTCATCGTGATGTGTCCAATGATGAGGATATGATTCAACTTTCGGTCTTACCAAGTTGTGTGCACCGATAAGTTTTACACCGGGGCGGTGAACTTTCATATAATAGTCCACTGCGCAATCAGAAACTCTTGTACATCCAAGAAGTGAAATTCTTCCCATATATGTTGCACAATCAAGCGCCTGTCTCATAGCCGCAGATACTCCGGTCACCTCTACACAGGCATTGACTCCCTTACCTTTGGTAACGGCTTTTACTTTTTCTACAAAATCTTCATCTGATGGATCAAATGCATAATCTGCTCCAAGTTCAAGGGCAAGTTTTCTTCTTTCGGGATTAAGATCGGCAACGATTAACGGCATTGCACCGCTCTGTCTTAAAAACTGAACCGCAAATATACCGAGAAGTCCGAGTCCCATAACCATAGCGGACTCACCTATTTCAAGTTCAAGTTTTCTTACACCGCCAAGTCCCATTGAAGCAATAATAACAAATGCCGCTTCTCTTGAATCTATATTATCATCCTCTACAAGTGTTACTTTTTCCTGAGAAACTATATTATGAGAGGTATGCTTTCCGTGATATACAAGCACTCTGTCACCTTTTTTTACTTTTGTAACAAGACTGCCCGTTTCTTCCACGATACCTACTCCGCAATATCCCAACTGCTTTGGAAACTTGTTTCCCCCTGCATTTGGCATCGCCATAATATTTGCTCTTTCTGTACCCGCAGATACTACAGTGTATTCCATTCTTACTTTAACACTTTCTTCTCCCATAGGAAGCATATCCTGCTCTACATATTCTGCCTTACCAACGCCTGAAAACAATATTGATTTTCTTTTCATCTTTTAACACTTTCCTTTCATAAGATTCATTGCATCTATAACTTTTTTTGCTTCTCTTAAGTCAAGTTGACTCATATCACTGGCTGTATTACATCTGTCATTACAAAACACTATGTGTCCTCCGAGGACGGGATTTAATATTCTTGAAAGTTTGCCCGATTGTCCTGACAGATGGTATGTAACCGGAGTTTTCAGTTCTTTTTTGAGAAGGTGCATTGCTCTGATACCTTCAATCACATCATCCTCTGTTCTTGATGATGTTACAATCTTTATCACATCGGGATTTCTCTTTTCGAGAAACAGTGCAAGGTCTACCACTTGTTCTGCATCAAGATATACTCTCGGGTGACAAGAAAGGAGAACCTCTGTTCCCATATAATGCACTTTTTCAAAAAGTTCCATTTGTTTGTCTATAACTTTTTCGTCCATTATTACTTCGTGGGGATTTGCCTTTACAAATGAATAGTCAAGATGCGAAAATTCCTGACGGAATTTATACTTTGATTCCTTATCCAGAGTATATCCCTGAAAATCTATACATGCAACTCCCGCTTCTGCGGCTTTGAGAAGAATATCCACTCTTTCTTCTTCTGTTGACGGTTGCACCTGGGCAAACATATCAATGTCATAATTTAATGCAAGTATGGGAAGTTTGCACATATTTACAATCTGTCTTAATGCATCGACTGTTCTTTCTTCTTCTCTCATACAAGAAAGATGCAAATCTATTCCCGTTGCACCATTATATATAGAATTGGTTATTGATGCCATTGCCGCTTTTTTTGTCTCTTCTTTTACTACAGAAGCAAGTATCGGCGATGGCGCTTTTGCAAATGATAAACTCATAATCTAACACTTCCCTTTCATAAGATTCATCGCATCTATAGCCATTTTTGCAGTTCTCAAATCCACCTGGTTAAGATCACTGCCTGTATTGAATCTGTCATTACAGAATGCAATATGACCGCCAAGAACAGGATTAATTACTCTGGAAAGTTTGCCCCATTGACCTGACATATGATAACTAACGGGAGTTTTTACTTCTTTTTTGAGCATACTCAT
>JAZSJF010000418.1:0-2125 GCA_045534195.1 Clostridia bacterium
ATTTCGCAGCCGAGCATTGCATTACAAACTCTTGTAAGCTTCTCAGTTACCGTGTAACCTTCGCCTCTCTCTTCATCCAGGTTAATCATCATTTCTGTCATAGGAACAATAATTCGCTGTGTCTTATAATAAGTTACAACAACATTACCTTGAGTCTGAGTTTTCTCAATTCCTGTTACGGTTACCGGAATAGTCTTTTTAGCTCTGTATACACTCATGAGTTCATTCCACATTGTCTCAAATTCATCATCTTCCGGTAGAGAATCATCGACTCTGATCTTCAATACACCAAGTCTTAACTGCCTGGGTTTTTCCTCTGTCTGAGTATTTTCAGTTATATCGTCCAAAACTTCCTCTGCTCCATCTGCAGCAACCTCAAGTTCGGACATTTTTGTAAGTTCTACCTTTTTGCTTTCATCTTCAACTGACTCATTCTGAAGATTAATGTTTTCCTGTTCGTTTAAAATCTTTTTTGCCATAATTGGTTACCTCCTGTTTTTAAATTCTTAAAACATCTTTTTTATTTATTTTGGATGGATGGGGTTTAGAAACATCTGTCTCACCCCCTTTTTCATCTTTGGATACATCTTTTATTTCAGAATTCACATTTTTATCATCTTTTGGCTTATTGTAAAATTCGGGGTTACACGACACTCTGTCCGGTGTATCCATAAGTTCTTCTTTTTCATCCTGATAGAATTCTGTTTCCTTGGCCTTGATTATATTGGTTTCAGTCTCATTTGAAGAACATCTCCAACTGGGAATATGTGAAGAAGCCTTCTTTTTAACAATTAACTTTGCGTGAGGATGATTTGTGTAATCATATTTTTTCACCTTGAGAACTTTTTGACCTCTCATTATAACCAGTGCCTCTTTTACAGGTAATCTCAAAATTTCATCAGGAGTCATCAGTTTTCTTTTTCCAATGGAACGAGCCTCTCTGAATTCTGTTGTATAATCTGAAACACGCCAAGTATTTAGGTTCTTGGTTTTACTTGCAACTGCAACAGTGACCTCACCTGTTCTATCTGATACAAGTTTTGCAGTAACATCGTCTGTACACCCCAAGAAGAGTTGTGTGTCACAGTTACCTAAGATTTCCTGCCAAGCACCCTCCGGATATCTGTTCTGAAGCTGAGCAAGATTCTGAAAGATTACTGAAATATTGATCGCACGACTTCTTGTTGTACTGATTTTCTTTTTGAAATCCGGTATAGCACCTATATTCGGAAATTCATCAAGAACAAAATTTACAGGTACCGGAAGCTTTCCGCCTTCACCATAATTATCTGCGTATTTTACAAGTTTGATAAATAAGAAAGAGAAAAACAAAGAAGCCAGGAAGTCAAATGTACTTTCCTGATCCGAAGTAATACAGAAGTAAGCACATTTTTTCTTTCCGGCTTCAACCAGATTAATCTCGTTATAAGTGGTTATGTTTCTTATCATCTCATTTTGGAAAACCTGTAGTCTTGCCCCAAGTCCGATGATTATCCCCGCTCGCACAGTTTCTGATGCCTGTTTAAAAATATGATATGGAGCAAATGCAGGGTGAGTAAATGGTAAGTCTTTGAACAACTTATCAAGTTCTTCTGCGGTATGAACAGAAATAAGCCTGTATGTTTCACCGAAGTTTTTCTGTTCTTCTTCAAATTCGAGAGAAACATAAAGTACCAATGCTTTTAAAAGATTTACCGATGCACTGTCCCAGAATTCATCACCTTTTCCGACGGTTGTATTTTTAATAACAACATCTGTAAAAGTTTGAGCCATCAGATCATCACCATTAATATCTGCAATACAGTTCCAGCTATCGCTGTTCTGCGGTGATACAAGATTAAAAACCTTCACATCGTAACCCTGGTTTTCAAGGTACACCGCCATATCTTCATACATTTCTGATTTTGGATCCGTTATTACCAAACTTTCACCACGTCTTGCTGCCTGAAAAATATAATTTCTTACATATGCTCTTGATTTCATAGAGCCGGACGCACCGAACACAGCCACATTCTTATTCATGAATGTATCTTCAGGAAGAAATATCGGTTTGCCATTATAGGTTCCCAATATAATCCCCGTGTTGTTCTTTACAGAATCCACATCAAAAATATCATACATTTCT
>JAZSJF010000460.1:0-2892 GCA_045534195.1 Clostridia bacterium
ATTCTTATATACCGTTATCAGACGGAGATGTAATAAGTGTGTGTTGCGGATTGAATTATTACTACAGTATGAACAGTTCTTCAGGCGGTTCTCTTTACACTTTTAATATAAAAAAAGCATATTCGGATTGCCTGATAGAAAAAGAAACCGATGATACAAAAATATCTGTAAAACCATTGTCATTGAACGGCGAAAATTTCAGATTGATATTTGCTGAATATGATGATAACAGGCTTTTGTCACTGAAAAGCAGTATTATTACATCTTATCAGGTGCAGTCAGGATATTCTGTTGACTACGGCGGGTTTTTATCACAGGATACAAAAGATGTGTATGTATATCTGGTAAATCAGAATTTTATGCCTGTTTCCCAAAAGTTAAGACTTAAGTAGGTGGCATATATGAAAAAAGTGTATTCGTTGTTTTTATCGTTTGTATTATTGTTTAATTTAATATGTGCTTATGCAGAAAATACCTCTGGTCAGGGTTGGGAAGATGAAACATACGGGGATGAAGTTGCTATGTACACCCCTCTGCCTGATTATGAAGGTGACTGGGTTAATTTTCGTTCCAATGACGAAAATATGGGGATTACATATTCATATACTCCGAGAAATAAAGGTGAAATGCAATTTAATTGGTCAAAAAAGTATTCACAGTCATATAAGGATGCATTTACACCTCCGATAATTGTAAATGACAATTTGTACATAGCCGGCGGAAACAGAGTGTATATACTTGACAAGGTTACAGGAGAGGAACTTTGTGTAAGCCAACCTCTGAAAGGAGAATTGGGCTATGCCCTTAATCCCATTACATATGGGGGAGGAATGGTATTTGTTCCTATATCAAAAGGCAGAATTCAGGCATTGAGAGCGGACAATTTAGAAAGCCTGTGGGTAAGCAGTGAACTTGGAGGACAGTCAATAAGTCCCGTTACATATAAGGACGGTTATGTTTTTTCGGGCACCTGGTCAGGTGAAAACAAAGATGGCAGATACTATTGTCTTGAGGTTTCTGATGAGGATACCTCTGTGAATGATGAAACAAAAACCCCTCTATGGGAAATAACTCATCCGGGCGGGTTTTATTGGGCAGGAGCATATGCGGGGGACGGTTATGTGGTGTTTGGTTCTGATGACGGCAAAAAAGGATACGATAACACAGGCTCTGTGTTGTATTCTGTCAGTGTGGAGGACGGAAGCATTATTGACACTATATGTGATATAAAAGGAGATATCCGTTCATCTGTAAGTTTTGATACAACTTCTTCATATGTGTATTTTTCGGCAAAGTGCGGTGACTTTCACAGAGTTATATTAAATGATGACGGAAGTTTTGATCACACAAGTCACAGTTATATAAATGTGGGCAATATGACTACATCCACACCTATAATACACAACAATCTGGGATTCTGCGGTGTGTGCGGAGAAGGACAGTTTGCCGAAGAAGGGCACAGTTATGCAGTTATTGATGTGTCAGGTGAAGAAATGACACTTGTTCACAGAGAAAAAGTACCGGGGTATGTGCAGACCAGTGCTTTGTTGAGTGTATCTTACGAAAGTGATTTTGACAAAATATACCTCTATCTTACATACAACAGAGAGCCGGGAGGTATATATGTCATAGAGATAAAAAATCCATCTTCCGTTATGAAAGTCAGGGGGGAGGACTTATATTTGCCCCAAGGAGATATGGCAGGGTATTGTGTGTGTTCTCTTGTGTGTGACAACGAAGGTAATATATATTACAAAAATGATTCAGGATACCTTTTTTCCATAGGTAAAAGCGATTCATATGAGTATTATCCCGAAATAAGTGAAACGGAAGAAAAACGCATGTCTGCCATAGAAAAAGCGGTGCAGTATCTGGACAGCATTGATATGGATAAATATGATGAAGCAACCTGTGAGATGATATTTTCCGTATATGATGAGGTCACGGACAAAGTATATGAAACAGATGCAGAAGATGATTTTGAAGTGTATGTATCCGAGGGGATAACAAAAATACAGACAATAATCAGGAAATATGAGGACGAAAAAAATACCCCTGTTGAAAATGCCGCTGACAAGCAGGAGTTGTTCACAGATATCAGTGATTCTCCATACAAAACAAGCATTGAGGCTATGTGCCGTATGGGGATTGTAAAGGGAATGAATGAAAAGGAGTTTATGCCCTCAAACAAAGTTACAAGAGGGGAATTTGTGGAATTTCTTTACAGAATGACTGATGACAAAAGTCATAATAATTCTGTTTGCTTTTCTGATGTAAAAAATGATGACTGGTTTTATCATAGTATATGCTGGGCATACGAAAATGATATTGTGAAGGGAATAAGCGAAAATGAATTCGGACCTTATGAATATGTTACCAATGAACAGGTGGCGGTGTTTTTGTCAAGATATGCAGGCAGTATGGGGTGTAAATTCGACGAAAAGGATTTCAATATGAGATTGTACGAATATGATGATATTTCTTCCTGGGCGATAGGCGAGGTAATATATCTTACGGGGTATGGAATTATGCCTGTTAACAACGGATGTATATCCCCAAAAGATATGGCACTCAGAGAAGAGGTATGTAATATTCTTTATAATATTATAAAATATTTTCAATGGGAGAACAGATCTGAATGAAAACAAAAAAGCATATCTTTAAGTCGTTAATCACTGTTGCTGCAATTATTTTTCTGTTGATAATATCATATTTTTATAACGGAAACGGAACGAACAGAACTACGGAATTTCCGGATAAAACCGTAAATGTAATTTCTGACCAACCCCAAAAGGAAGTTGTACTTAAAGAAACTGATGACAAAAAAGAAAAGCAACAGATAAATAATGCGGAACAAACCGAAGAACAAAGGGAAATCAAATCAAGTCGGAT
>JAZSJF010000369.1:0-3075 GCA_045534195.1 Clostridia bacterium
AGGTGTGGAGGACCTTATATCCATCGGAACAATCGGTCTTATCAAAGCCATAAATACATTCAAGCCTGACAAAAAGATAAAACTTGCCACTTATGCTTCCCGTTGTATAGAAAACGAGATACTTATGTATCTTAGAAAAAATTCCAACCAGCGCACAGAAGTGTCGATAGATGAACCTCTCAATGTTGACTGGGACGGAAACGAACTTCTTTTGTCAGATATACTGGGCACTGACAATGACATTATTGCGCAGAACATAGAGAGTCAGGTGGACAGAGAACTTCTTATGATTGCCCTTTCAAAACTTTCAAAGAGAGAACGGACAATAATGGAGATGAGATTCGGAATAAAAAGAAAAAATGCAAAAACACAGAAAGAGGTGGCAGACGAACTTGGTATAAGTCAGTCATACATATCAAGACTTGAAAAAAGAATCATAGAAAGGATGAAAAAAGAAATAACAAAAATGATTTAGTGTTGACATCACCGCTTTAGTATGGTATAGTGACAGTAACAAAACATAAAAACAATTGGGGTAGAGGTGCGGAAATCATCAGTAAACAAAGATAAATCCGGTATATAATCTTTGCAGAAAGGGAAATCCGCCGAAGCGTATGTGTCTGATGCCGTAAGACATATTCGCTGGGACAGAGGACAACATCTTCTGTACTGTCACATTTTGTGGAGCGCTATCATTATATTTTTAACAGACAAAACCATAATTGTGCCTATACGCCCGGTTATGGTTTTTATTTTTTACCAAAGAAAACTAAAGGAGAGATTCAAAATGTTTAAAAACAAAGCATGGGCAGCAATCATTGCTACAATCGTTGTGGCTATAGTCGTTGCAGTTCTCGGAATTTATCTTCCGGATGCTGTGGCAGATTATCAGTTCATCGGTACAGCATGGGCATTGCTCCCACCGGTAATTGCAATCGGACTTGCACTTATCACAAAAGAAGTTTATTCTTCACTTTTTGCAGGTATCCTTGTTGGGGGATTGCTTTTCTCAAAGTTCAATCTGGAAACAACAATGAACCATGTATTTATTGACGGATTTATCGGTTCTATATCCGACAGTTACAATGCAGGTATCCTTGCATTCCTGGTTATCCTCGGCATACTTGTTGCTATTATGAATAAGTCAGGCGGTTCTGCCGCTTTCGGAAGATGGGCTGCTACTCACATCAAATCAAGAGTAGGCGCTCAACTTATGACAATCGTTCTCGGTTGTCTTATCTTCATTGACGACTACTTCAACTGTCTTACAGTTGGTTCTGTAATGAGACCTGTTACAGACACTCACAAGATTTCAAGAGCAAAACTTGCATACATCATCGATGCTACTGCCGCTCCTGTATGTATCATTGCTCCTATTTCTTCATGGGCTGCTGCAGTTTCCGGTTTTGCAGAAGGCTCAGGAATGAACGGTCTTGAACTTTTTGTAAGTGCTATTCCTTACAACTTCTATGCACTCTTCACAATTGTTATGATGGTTGGCATAGTTCTTGCGAACTTTGACTACGGCCCGATGAAGGTGCACGAAGACAACGCAAAGAATAAAGGTGACCTTTTCACATCAAAGGTAGAAGCAATGAAAGAAGATCTTGTAAAAGAAGCAAATCCTAACGGTAAGGTTGCTGACCTTGTTCTTCCTATTATTATTCTCATTGCTTCATGCGTATTCGGTATGATTTATTCAGGCGGATTCTTTGATATGGAAGCAGAAGGATACAGAAACTTTATTACTGCATTTTCAAATTCCGATGCATCTGTAGGTCTTGTTATCGGTTCATTCATTACTCTTATTGCTACAATTGTATACTTCATCTTCAGAGGAACAATGAAGTTCTCAGAACTTATGGAATCAATCTACGAAGGATTCAAGGCAATGGTGCCTGCTATCCTTATCCTCGTTTGCGCATGGACTCTTAAGTCAATGACAGACAGCCTCAATGCAACTAACTTCATTGAGTGGATTGTTAACGGCACAGCAGGAGCATTTATCAATCTCCTCCCGGCAGTTATCTTCCTTATTGCAGTAGGTATCTCTTTTGCAACAGGTACATCATGGGGTACATTCGGTATTCTTATCCCTATCGTAATTGCTGCTTTCGGCGGATTTGATTCAAACATCACAATCATTGCTATCTCTGCTTGTATGGCAGGTGCAGTTTGCGGTGACCATTGCTCACCTATCTCGGATACAACTATTATGGCATCAGCAGGTGCACAGTCAGACCACATCAATCATGTTTCAACACAACTTCCTTATGCATTGACAGTAGCAGGTATTTCATTTGTTACATATGTAATTGCAGGCTTTGTAAGAAACATCTGGATTGTTCTTCCTTTGGGACTTGTTATTACAATCGCTACATTGTTTGTGATCAAAGCGGCAACAAATAAGAATAATGCGTAATTAATTTATCGCAAATAATTACAAAATACACAATATATAGTGGACAGGTTTTTGCCTGTCCACTTTTTTAAAAAAATTTTAAAAAAAGTTCAAAATTTTGCTTGACAAAGGCATTTCTATATGTTATATTAAATGAGCGCGTTAAGAACGGGCAAATGATTTAAAAAATATTTTTAAAAAATTTGCAAAAAAGTGTTGACAAATCAAAAATTTGATGTTATACTGATATAGTTCGCGAAACGCGTAACAAAGTTGGTCTTTGAAAATTAAATAGCAAAGAGAGGTTCTCGTTAAATTGAGAATTTGAGTTTAAAGCATATATGCTTTTAAGTCAGTAATTAAGTAATGAGTCAAAAACTTCATTAAGAACTTAAGCATCTTTAAGATGCTACGGATATTTTTTTTGAGAGTTTGATCCTGGCTCAGGACGAACGCTGGCGGCGTGCCTAACACATGCAAGTCGAGCGGGAAATCTCAAATTGAAGCTTCGGCAGATTTTTGAGATGGAGAGCGGCGGACGGGTGAGTAACGCGTGAGTAACCTGCCCCTCAGAATGGGATAACACATCGAAAGGTGTGCTAATACCGCATAAACCGACAGTACCGCATGGTACAATCGGCAAAGATTTATTGGTTAAGGATGGACTCGCGTCT
>JAZSJF010000029.1:0-2421 GCA_045534195.1 Clostridia bacterium
TCTGCTGAAATTCGCACGATAGTTTTCACTTGAGGTAATGTTACTCTGTACTGCTGATCCAAATTCAAATTCGTGTTCAAACATATCAAATTCAACTTCTGCATTTGGAATTACATTGCCATCTTTGTCCTTAACTACAACTGAGAAATCACCTTTTCTTAACTTTTCGATTCTGTCAAGAGCATCTTTTCTCCAGGCTGCATCAGGCTCAAGTTCAGGATATATAATATTATCCTGTACAGGCAATGAGTTTATATCAAAGTCAGGTCCGAAATTGATGATTTCCACACCGCCAAGTTCAATAACCTGCTCACAGAAACCAGGTCTGATACCTATGCTTGTAGCATCGTCAACACCTGTAAAAGGCATATATACTACTGACCAGTCTTTGTTTGCATAGGCTTTTTTAAACAATGCCTTTGTCCATTGACCTGTCACGGTTTCTTCTATCTGAACCTGAACAATACCCTGATTCTTTGAATCGCCGCCATCTGTAAGTCTGAATCTGAAAGCAAGAAGCATTATGTCCTTACCATCAACACCGTCCCCCGGATTTCTTTCGGGAGTAGCCTTTGTTTTTATAATAAAATCACTGGTTCTGTTTGGAACCTTTGTACAGGCAATCTTAAGCGCTTTGTCAAATTCCTGTCCTTCTACATCTACAATTTCAAATGTACCGTAATTTGAATCTGCTTCTTCAAATCCGCCAAAGAATTCATCAGATGTACATACTACCTCGCCCTTTGACTTAATGTCGGCGTAAATAGCTTCCTGATCTACAATTGTTGTATTGTCTGTGAAGAACAAAAGATCGTTCATATCATTTGACTTTGTAAATTCTGTAGGAACAGGTCTGTGGAAGGTAGATTTAAGTGTAGCAAGACCTGATTTTTCAGAAGCGGAATTGATGATAACTGTCTTTGTTGCATCTTCCCAAGCCACATTGCAACCTAATGATTCTGAAATAAATCTTACAGGTACCATAGTTCTTCCTTCAATAATCTTTGCAGGTACATCGAGAGTTACTTCTTTTTCATTGACCTTTGCAGAAGTGTTTCCTATCTGAAGTGTCACTGTAGTATCTGCCTTTTTTCCGGTTACTGTCTTTGTAGCGTCGTCCCAGTTAATCTCTGCACCCAATGCTTCAAAGATACCGCGCATCGGTACAAGTGTTCTTCCGTTTTCGATGATTGGCATCACATCATAGGATTGTGCCTTATCATCAATTGTTACTTTGATTTCTTCTGCTGCAAAAGCATTGAATGTAAATGCAGATGCAATCATAACGATAACCAAAATAAATGATAATACTTTTTTCATACATTCTTCCTCTTTTCTTTGTTTTTTATGTTTTGTTTCATATTCCCAACACAAATTATATATTATTGTACTCTGCAAAAAAATATATTATTTTATTTCCATAAGGTAAAATTCTATACATTTTAAAATGTAAATATATTCCTTATGGTTTTTATATCTTCAAGTAACGGTTGTTCAGGTGCGGAAAATTCGTCACGCTCTGCCACTCCAAGATACATACAACAACCAAAATTACATCCTATCCTTCTCAAAATACTGCATTCTCCGCCCGAAAGATACAAAAACGGAATTTCCAGATTTTCTTTGAGAAGATTTACTATCCTCAAATTCTCTATCTGCTCTGCCATATTTTCTGCGCCTGTTACAATCTTGCATATATCTGCACCGCGTCTTTGATGCTCCAATGCAATTTTTAATACTTCTTCTGCGCTGATAAATCTTCTCACATGAGATGACATAATCACCTCTGCGCCAAGGCTATGCAATCTGTCGATAAGATTCATTTGTTTATTTACCGCAGATTTGTCAAGTGTGAATTCCCCGGGTTGCTTATCATATATATCTCCCATAACATCACACAATGTGGCACCGCATTCTGCAAATTCTATAAGCCCTTCCGAAAGTTCTTCGTCACTTTTGCCCGCATTTGAATTGCTTCTGTAATTGGTTGCATACAAAGGCAAATCAACATAGGAAAAAAGTTCTCGGTAAACACCTTCGCATCTGTACTCAGGCAGAAGTTTTTCCACCTGCATACCGATGGCTTCTGCTCCGAGAGATACCGACTTATCTATGAGTTCCTTTGTCCTTTCGGGAGTATCTGCCAGAACCATTGATGTGAGTATCGGCTTGTCATATTTCAAAAATGTCCTTTTCATATGGTCACCCTTTCATCAAATCATCTGTGCATAGCATTTCTGCCGCCGTCAATCAGTATGGTCTCTCCGTTTATAAACTGTCCCTTGTCAGATGCGATAAAAAGACACAAATCTATAATTTCCTGTGGTTCTGCGGCTCTTTTAAGAAGAGTTTTCATATTTGCCATAGCCGCTCTTGTAAGAACAGGTCCCGGTGCTACACATACACATCTTATGTTGTGAT
>JAZSJF010000046.1:0-9038 GCA_045534195.1 Clostridia bacterium
TATTATCGTATATAATAATACTGCAACTACGATATAATCGTATATATTTAGACATAGACAAAAGAAGTGAAGAGATGACCAGAGAATTTATTTTTACAAAACCATTTTTAGTTTGCTGGAAGGCAATGGGTCTTGATGATGACAGCTTAAAAGAACTTGAAAGAATATTATTGCTTAATCCTAAAACAGGAGATGTGATTCCGGGTTGTGGCGGAGCAAGAAAGTTAAGAATACAGCTTGAAGGAAGAGGAAAAAGTGGCGGTGGTCGTATAATATACCTGGATGCATTTGAAAAAGAAAAATTATATTTTCTCTTTGCATATCCCAAGAGTATTCAGGAGAACTTAACAGAAGACCAGAAACATATTATCAGGACACTGATAGATGCAATTAAGAAGGAGTGATACTATGTCAGAAATTCGTTTTAAATCTTCATTGACAATAGAAGAAATTGAAAAAAATTTTAATGGAGTAGATTTCTTTTCAGGTATTGTGGATGGATTAAATGAGGCACTTGCTTATGAGAAGGGGAAAGCAAGTACACAAACATATGTGAGAAAGAGATCACTGCCAAATGTAAATGTTTTTGAGATAAGGAGTTCGCTTTCTATGACACAAAAAGCATTTGCTGAAGTTCTTGGGGTTTCTTGTCGTACTGTGGAAGCTTGGGAAAGTGGAAAATCAAATCCTACACCCACAGCAAAGAATCTGATGTATCTTATACAAGAAGATCATTCGTTGGTTAATAAGTTGATGAAATAAAAACAAAATCTCTCAAAGTAGCAAAACTAAGCTAAGTTGAGAGATTTTTGTATATAACCGATTAATCTTAAATAGACACTGCTGTAAATCCATTATCCGTAAGGATATATTTTTCTTTGAAGCCACCTGCTTTTAAGACTTCTTCTGCTATATCAAATCCGTAATCAAGATTTATCATATTGTGACAATCAGAAGTTATTACTGCACCTAAGCCCAGTCGCTTAAGTTCTTTGATTATTTCAACAGAAGGGTATGGGATTGATTTATGTCCTCTTGCCATTGCACCTGTATTCACTTCAAAAAACGGTATCTTTCCTTTAAGTGCCTCTGCCGCTTCAATAGCAGCATTAAGATACTCTTTTGACTCTATATCAAAGAAATTTCTCTTTTCAGAGTGCATACTTACCAGATCGAAATGCCCTACGATGTCAAAGTTGCCGTATTCGGGAAGTTTTGTCATAGATCTGTAGCATGCTTTCATATATTTTGTGCCGTCTCCGCCAAAATGCTCATTGATAATCTTTTCCACCATATCATCGGGGCGGTCAAAGTTATGGTATTCATCGCCGATTTTAAGGTAGTGCACCGAGCCGATGAGATAATCATATCCCGTCATATCACAACCGGCATACATATCCACCTCAAGTCCAAGATACACTCTGATGCGGTCTTTGTATTTTATTTTCAGTTCGGAGATGTTCTTTTTGTATGCTTCTGTATGATCCCCTTTTTTCTGAAAAAATGGGGAGTAACTCATATACGCATGTCCCGAAAATCCTATGGAAGTAAAACCCTTGTCTATAGCTGTGAGGATAATCTCCTCCGGAGTGTTTGCTCCGTCACAATATGAACTGTGAGTGTGTAAGTTTTGCAATTCTTTCATAAGTACGCCCCTTTCTTAAGATATTTTTGTGAGTAATCATTATACTCCCTTATAATTTGCAATCGCTTCTCTTATAGAAAATTCATTATCTTCAAGAAGTTTGAGTGCCTCATCATATTCAATATGAAGAATATCAACAACTATTCTTACCATTCTGTCTTTGAGTTTGATATTTGTAGGTTTTAGGTTTATCATAAGATTTTCGTATACTTTTCCCGTTTTTATCATTGCAGCGGTGGAAATCATATTCATTACCATCTTTTGTGCATTACCTGCTTTCATTCTTGTAGAGCCTGTCACAACCTCTGCACCTGTATCTGTAAATATATGAATGTCTGATACATCCTTCATACGGCAATTGTCATTTGATGAATGGGAGATAGTAACACACCCCAGACTTTTTGCATATGCAATAGCGGATACCACATATTCTGCATTTCCCGATGCGGATATTCCCATAAGAATATCATTTTTTGTGATGTTGATTTCATTAAGAGCCTTTATGCTTTCTTCCTTACTGTCTTCTGCACCTTCCGCCGCATATCTTATTGCTCTGTCGCCGCCTGCCATAACCGCTACAACGGTATTGTAGTCTACACCGAATGTAGGCGGACATTCGGATGCATCAACAACCGCAAGTCGGCCTGATGTACCTGCGCCTGCATATATAAGTCTTCCGCCGTTGTTAAGAGCATCTACCACTGCGTCGATGGCTTTTTCGATGCTTGGGAGGGCGTTTTGTACTGCATTTACCGAATTCATATTTTCTTCATTTATGATATTGATTATTTCCGATACACTCATTTTGTCTATATGGGTGGTTTTTGGATTTCTCATTTCTGTAAGTTGCATAATTATATTATCCTTTCTGAATATTTTTCCTTGAAATTTTTGTCAAACAAGCATTCGTCGTATTCATCAGGACCGAAAAGTGACAGACATTTAAGGGCTGCACCGTAAATCTGATGAAATTCGGGAAATATAACCCTGATTTCCTTTTTTAAATTTTCTCTTAAGAATTTTTCGAGTATGTCTTTGTCTTTTGTTAGTCCACCTGATATTATACAGGTGTTTCCGCAGTCGCATTTTTCTGATGCGATATTTATAAGATTTGCAAGGTGAGTTGCGGATTTTCTTATGATTTCCTCCGAGATGCTGTCACCTTCTTTGTATGCTTCAAATACAAATGGTGCAAATGAGGCTATATAATCATTGCCTTTTTTATAGATGTCACCTATTGATGTGTCTATTTCTTCGCCGTGTCCGGCTTTTATTTTTTCATACAGTATGGAGTGAGGTTTAAGTCCCGTTTCGTACTCAAGTGCATATCTTATAGCATCTCTTCCTATGTCAAATCCGCTTCCTGAATAATCAAAAAGATATCCCCATCCGCCAAATCTTGTAAGGTTTTTGCCGTCATATGCAAATGTGACCACACCTGTACCGCATATGGATGCCACACATTTTTTTATGTTTCTCACACTGTTTATTACATTTACCATATCAGACTGGATTAAGAAATTGTCCTTTGGGTATTCTGTTTTGAAAAGACGGGTGATTTCCTGATTGTTTTCCTTTCCGCCGCAACCTGCTATGCCGATAAAAATTCCCATTATGTGAAACTGAGTGCTTTTTAAGATATCAATTCCCGTTTTAAGCGTAAGGAAGGCTTTTTCCATTCCCACAATATTCGGGTTTGTGCCTTCAAGTACAATTCTTTTTATTATATTTCCCGTGTGTGTAAAAAGCAGAAATTCTGTTTTTGTTCCGCCGCCGTCAACGGCTATATATCCGTTGTCGCTTTTGTCAGCCGTTTTTCTGACAAGACTGTCTATTGATACAGAAAAGATATCCGACAAAGACACTATATTGTCGAGAGTGGGCAGACTGATACCCTTTTCCCATTTTGACACGGTCTGGCTTGTAACATAGAGTTTGTCTGCAAGTTCCGTCTGTGTAATGCCGATTTGTTTTCTGTGCAGTCTGATATTTTCGCCGATTATATTCATATCCTGATTCACATCCTTTGTAAATAATTATATACTTGTGTTTAAGTTTTTTCAACACATATTAGTATATATAATGTTCAAAAATCAACCAATAGTTGTAAAACGGCGGTTCATTGCGAAAAATGTAGTTGTATTTTAGACATTTACAATGCAAATGAAATAATGTATCATATAGTCATAACAAAAAAGGCGGTGGGTTTATGAATATAGCATTTGCGGGATTCAGACACGGACATATATTCGGCTTGTATGACAAGACTGAGAAATGTGCACATATATCGGGTTGCTTTGAAGAAGATGAGCACGAAAGAAAAAGCATAGAAAAGTCAAAGGGCATCTGTTTTAATTACTCACGCTATGAAGATATCCTTAATGATGAAAGTGTAGATGCGGTTGCGATCGGTGATTATTACGGCAAAAGGGGAAAAATGATAATCGATGCACTCAAACACGGAAAAAATGTTATCTGTGATAAGCCTTTATGCACGAGCCTTGAAGAACTTGACGAGATAGAAAAACTTGCAGATAAAACAGGGTTGCAGGTGTTTTGTATGCTTGATTTAAGATATATGCCACAGATAAAAAGAGCAGAAGAAATTGTAAAAGGCGGTGTGCTTGGTAAGGTTCATATTGTTTCGTTTACAGGTCAGCATCCTCTTGATTACGACAATCGTCCTAAATGGTATTTCGAGGAGGGGAAACACGGCGGAACAATCAACGATATCGCTATCCACGGAATAGACCTTGTAAGATATATTACAGGAGAGGATTTCTCTGATACAAATTATGCAAGATGCTGGAATGCATTTGCCACAGAGAAAAAAGACTTTAAGGATTGTGCACAGTTCAATATAAGAATGGGGGATATGGTTGTGTCGGCAGATGTGTCATATTCTGCACCATCATTCGGACTTCCTACATACTGGGATTTCTGTTTCTGGGGCGAGAAGGGAATGATGAGATTTAACCGAATTGATTCAAATCTGTATCTCTACACCAAAGACGGTATGGAAACAATGGTATGTGAGAATAATGTGCCTGATTATATGAGAGAATTTATTGATGCATCTATGGGTAAGGAAACTGATATGAAAACATCTGATGTATTGAAGTCGCAACGACAGGTGCTTGAAATACAGAAATATGCAGACAAAAATTTATAATATAAAATGAGCAATATTTTATAAACTTTGTCAATATTGTAATATCTTTATTTATGAATGTGATATAAGATATGATTAAAGTTTCAACGAAAGGGAGAAAAGAAAATGAAAAAAATGTTATCGATTGTTCTTTCAATAATTCTCATATTTTCTTGTGCAAGTGTTGTTGCAGTATATGCGGATGTCGGAATAAAAGTGGTTATTGACGGAAAAGAGCAGACCTATGATGTGATGCCCGTTATTGTTAAGGGAAGAACTCTTGTACCTCTCAGAGGTATATTTGAAACTCTTGGTGCAAATATAGTTTATGCAGATGGAACAAAGAGAGTAACTGCCACAAAGGGCGATACTGTTGTGAAACTCAAAATCGGAAATGAAGAAGCATATATAAATCAGACACCTGTTACACTTGATGTTGAGGCACAGATAATATCTGACAGAACAATGGTGCCCGTAAGATTTGTATCGGAGGCACTTGGTGCAGATGTCAAATGGATTAGTGATACAAAGACTGTGGATATTACATCCTCGGAATTAAAGCCCGGACTGGCAAAACTTGTATCAGAGGTGCACAGACCGGTGCCCACCGCCTTTGAAAAATCTTCAAAGATAGATGATGTATTGTATTTTTCAAAAGAGGGAAGTTCTCAAAAGAGAGATTTCCCTGCACCTGATTCATCAAAGGGGGAAGTGGTATTTGGTGATGAAGAATTCTTTGGAGAAACATCTTTCAAGGGTGCACAGTATGCCACAATGAAGGTTATTGAAGAAAATAATGAAAAGATAATGCAGTTTAAGACAAAAAAGGTTGCAAAGTCAAGTTCTGACTGTATTCTTTCGTTTGTTTCAAAGATAAAAGGTGAAGTAAAAAAAGATGATGTAATGCTTCTTTCCTTCAAGGTAAGATGTGTTGAGGGCGGAAGTGTTGACAATGTTGGTATTATGCAACTTCAGATTCAGGAAAAAGAATCGGGAAAGTATCAGAAGTCCACATTTGAAAAAGTTATATGTCCTCACGAGTGGAAAGAGATATTCATTCCTCTTACAGGTGTGGACAATGCAAATGAAGTGGGCATAAGACCTGCATTCAATATGCAGACAATAGAAATAAAGGACTTTGTGATTGTAAAGTATAATGATATAAAAGCGGAAGAACTTCCTTTCAGTGCATATGACATATATGACCTGGGATTTATGGGTGAAGATGCAGAGTGGAGAAAGGAAGCATTTAAGAGAATTGAAGATATAAGAAGGGGAGATTTCTCGGTTATCGTAAAGGATAAAGAAGGAAATGTCATTCCCGATGCGGATGTGGAGTTTGATATGTTTGAGCATCAGTTCCAGATAGGTTCAAGTGTAAGAACCTCTTATTATAACAATGAAACTGCCGCAAAATTATTCAGTGAGAATTTCAATTCAGGTGTTTCCGAAGGTGCTATGAAATGGGCAATATATACGGGAGAAGAAAAATATCGCAATGAGGCAGATGACCTTATTACAAGGGGAACAGAGGACCTTAAGATAAAGTATTTCAGAGGACATGCCCTTATCTGGGAAGTAGCAGGCAAAACCTCTGCAGGTAATGTAATGGTTCCTCTTGATGTTCAGGAAAGTGCAAAGGCGGGAGATAAAGAGGCTGTAATGAAAGCGGCAGAGCAATGGATGAGGGATATTATGCCTAAGTTCAAAGACAAACTTACAGACTGGGATGTAACAAACGAATCCATACTGAATACCGCATTTACAAAGTATCTCGGAAATGAAATATATAAGGATTTTTATACTCTTGCAAGAGATATTGATCCAAGTGTAAATCTTTATTATAACGAAAATGCTGCATTCAAAAATCAGAGAGAATTTTTTGACAATCTTGATTTGTTCAATTCTCTTGGTATTGATTATGACGGTGTAGGTATACAGACTCACCGTGACGGTAAGGACTTTCTTTATGATACCAGAGAAGTAATTGAGTTTTATAATAAGATAAGGACAGAATACGGCAAGAGAATCAAGGTTACTGAATATTCCTGTAATATGGAAGATAAGAATATGCAGGCGAACTACTTAAGAGATATGATAATTGCCGCATATGCAGAAGAAAATATGGACGGATTTCTCTTCTGGGGATACTGGGACGGCTCCAATTTCAAACCCCACAGTCCGTTTTATGACAAGGAATTCAACTTAAAACCTGCAGGAAAGGTGTTTCAGGATTTGTTTTACAACAAGTGGTGGACAAAGGATGCAAAGGCAAAAAGCAATAGTGAAGGTAAGGCATCTGTAAAGGGATACTACGGTGACTATGATGTGACGGTGACTTATAACGGAAAGACAAAAACAGTTTCCTGTGCATATCACAAAGGGTATGAAAATATTCTGGAAATAACACTTGATTAAGATAAATATTTCATCTTCCAAAGGATATAATAGCAGAAGGGAATGTAAAATCTATTTTACAGTCCCTTGTAATAAATACGGGTGTACATTTTTACTATGAAGAAGCATTATGCTTTCTGTATTCCAAAGGTGACATTCCGTATGCCTTTTTGAATACTGTACTGAAATACATATCACTGGCAAAGCCAAGTTCATCGGCAATCTGGGATACTCTCATATCCGTTGATATAAGCATAAGTGACGCCTGATTCATAATAATCTGATTTAGGTAGTTTTTCGGAGTGGTTTTGTAGTATTCGGTAAACTTTCTTATGAAATGAAACTTACTCATATTGCACATTTTTGCATACTCTTCGTTGGATAGCCTCTGACTGAAGTTTGAAGCCATATGTTCTGCAACGGCTATAAGGTTTTGTTCAGTATTTGATATGATTTTTCTGTTGATAAGTTCTTCGGTTTCCAGAAGAACGGAGAGCAGTTCGGTATGAATTTTTACAAGGTTGATATTTTTTGATGAATTTACATATTTGACAGTTGTTGTACAGAAGTTTTTGAGATTTTTGAATTCACCTATATTGTAGATGAGTTTGTCTGTGTTTCCGAACAGTATGTCTGCGGCTTTGCCGTAGAAATGGAGCCAGTAATAACAGGAACCTTCTTCCAGACAGTGATATTCCTGAGGCTGATATGGTTTGAATATACAGATGTTTCCGGGATAAATGTTTTGTCCGTTTACCTGATAGGCGCCTTTTGACAGATAAAGGATATGATAATCGTTTTTTCCTTCGGGGCGGATTGTTTTTGCAGTTAGACTGAGGTTGTCACTCCAACCGCAATTTCTTAAAGTGATATAATCGTTGGTTTCTACACTGTCTCTGGAAACATTTACATAGGCTTTGTAAATCATATTGACTATTCTCCAAATCATTTTTATACTCTTATTTTAACATATGGATGTGTTTTGTCAATAACGATTTTAGCACTTTTTCTAAACTTTTTAGCACTAAAATATATTGGTTATAATATGTAAATGGTATATTATTTAATTAAGAAATGAAAGGTGGGTGCAAGTATGAAAAAAATAATTTCATTAATTATTGTAACTATTATGATTTTTGCATTGGCTACAGAGTCTTCTGTATTTGCTGATGGAGGAATCAATGTAACTATTGACGGCGAGGCACAAAACTATGATGTAATGCCCGTAAATGTCAACGGCAGAGTCCTTGTTCCGCTAAGAGGTATATTTGAAAAACTCGGTGCCGATATAGAGTGGAGGGATGATATTAAGACTGTATTTGCTCACAAAGGTGCAAAGAAGGTTGTGGTAACTATCGATTCTCAATATGCAAGAATAGACGGTCAACCGGTTATGATGGATGTGGCTCCTGCCATTATCGAAGGCAGAACAATGGTGCCGGTAAGATTTGTATCCGAAGCAATGGGTGAGAATGTAGCGTGGGATGATGCTACAAAAACAGTTGTTATCACTCATAACAAAAATGCGGGGCTCAAAAGACTTGTGTCTGATTTTCACAGACCTGTTCCAACAGAGTTTACAAAGTCAAATAAAATTGACGATTTGATTTATTATGAAAACAATTCAAGCGATCCTGCACAAGTTTATGAAGAAATCCTGAAGAAAGCCACACCTGTGGAGATGTTTAATGTAGCAGATCTTGAAAAAGGAGACTTTTCAACAAATGGTTATGCTACAAAAGAAATAACTGCAGATGAAGAAGGCAACAAGATTTTTAAGATCAATGTAACAAAGAAGTCAGATGATCCGGCGAAATGTATCTACAAATGTGAAAAAACAATAGA
>JAZSJF010000112.1:0-3080 GCA_045534195.1 Clostridia bacterium
GTGGATATTTTTGATATATATTCAAAATAAATAAACGTTTTATTTTGAATACAACACCGAAATCGAAATAAGATGCTGTCATTCTTACATTTATCATAAATAAAAAATCCGACTTTACATCAAAATGTAAAATCGGACTGATAAAATATTTATTTTTTGTCTGGCCTCAATCTCATGTTCACATTTTCTTCACCGTTTTTCCCTTTTGTTACTGAGATTTATACCATTTCAGTTATTTGTGTTTGATACTTCAAAAGAACTTCCATTCTCAGATATATCAAATCCCAGTTCATTTAAAACCGCTTCAAGAGGAACATACAGAGTATCACCGACAAATCTTGCACAAACTTCAAGAGGAACCCAGTAACCATGTGCCTTATTTTTTCTCATACACACAAGGTTTGGCATAATTTCAAGAACTGTATCTTCCTTTGATATAACGGATACATATGTTTCCTCATCAAAACTTACCTCGCAATCCATAAAGCCGAAGATATCATATGGTACAAGTATTTTTGAATTATACACTGCGATGCGGCTTTCAAAAACAGTATTTCCAAAAATAAAACACGCATCTTTTACCACCATAGAACTAAGAAACTCATATGCATGTCTGTCATCAAATACGGCGGGACACTCATACTCTCTGCCATCAGATGCTCTTTCTATTCCGGTAAGATAGGTTATATGAGGATACAGTGAAATTGCTTTTTCCACATCACCTTCTTTGTATGGATACTGATATGAAAATTTTTGTGCAAGTCTGTCAATGTTTGTTATTGTTGTATCCCGTTTCATTCCTCTTGTTCCTCTTAATGAAGAAAAGGGTATACCGTTTTTTCCGTTCAGTATTACATATACTGCATTTCCTTCATCATTATCCTCTGCTTTCTTAACCATAACGGGAATATCCAGAGAATTATGAATCATTATTGCAACTGTTTTTCTCACTGCCTGTGTTTTGGGCACAAGATTCATATTATCAGTTATACCCATTCCCGCTGCTGTTGCAGTATATCCTGCAGGGTATCCTCCCAGTTGTTCTGCCATTTCTCTGTATCCAAGCAATGAAACAATCATTTTTACTATTTCTTCGTTGGTGATATTATCATAGGGATTAAAGTTGCCGTTTTCATCTCCGTGCAGTATTTCCGCTTCCTTAAGAGCAGATGCATATCCATATGCCCAATGGGAAGAAGAAATGTCATTAAAAATCTTTTTACTCACATCATACACGGGTTTTAAGTTCCCGGCTATACATATCATTTTTGCCGCTTCTGCCCGTGTAATTGCATCATCCA
The DNA here is from genome assembly GCA_045534195.1 of Clostridia bacterium. GTDB lineage: Bacteria > Bacillota > Clostridia > UMGS1810 > UMGS1810 > SIG435. The sequence goes on from JAZSJF010000112.1 coordinate 1,302, forward strand.
ATCTCAAATTGCCATTTTCATCACCAATCATTATTCCAAGATCATACAAATCCTTTATCTGTGTTTCATTAAGACTCATACTGTCGAATATTCCTGACTGTGCACAGGCAATAAGGGATAAAATCTGTACTGTTATAATAATAAATGCTATAGTTTTTTTCATCCTTACGAACCCCTTTCATCAGTAAATAATATAATCTCCAAGGATTACCCAATCTCCTTTTGTCTTGGGAGTAAGTTCCATATTATATTTCCTGCCTTTTTCAAAGCCATAAAATGTGTATGCATTACGGTTGTTTGCAAGTATTTTATAACCGCCTGCATCCTCATTTGTTTCTGCGTCAGAAAACTTAACATCAAAAAGTGTATCAGTATTTACGGACATATAGAGTGATATTTTTCCGTCTTTATCTGCCACAATCTGTGTTTCTCCGCCTGAATAATCACCTACAAAATAATTACTTCTCAAATCCACTTCCGACTTTGTTGTTTCTACATTGCCGTCTCTCAGAAGGCTCTGCCTTATCTTATTTACACTTGAATTCTCCAGTATTTTGTGTTCAAAGCCGTAACCCGACTCTCCCCTCAGAGTTTTATCTGTTTTTTCTTTTTCTTTCGGAGTTTCTGATTCAAAAAATAACTCTTCCGGATCACGGGACTGACCATTTATATATATTTCGAAATGCAGATTTGCTCCCGTAGCATTACCGGTTTTTCCAACCTTTGCTATTACTGAAGACGGCAACACCTTATCCTTTTCGGATACATCAACCGATGACAAATGACCGTAGCACACTTTCACTCCATTGTCATTCTCGATAACAAGATAGTTTCCCAGTTCATTATGAAAACCAACTTCCGTGACAACTCCCTCAATTGACGACACTACAGGTGCATTCTCCTTTGATGCTATATCAATTCCGTTATGTGATTTCACTTCTCCGGTGACAGGATGAGTTCTTGTGCCATATCTTCTGCTTATATCTCTGCTGTCCACAGGCCATAGAAATGAATTAGCCTTTTGTGTCTTAGGATTTTCTTTTGTTTCAGACGAATACACAAGTTGCCCGTCAACCACTTCATTTTTTCCCAAAGCAACTTCAAATGTAATGTTTTTTTCCGTAATTCCGCTTATCATTTTTATATCAGAGGCAATTTTTGATACCGGATAGTTTGTCTGAATACTGTCAGATATAATCTTATACACTTCAGGTAGTTTGGCTATATTTTGTTTATTAACCTTCTGTGCAATAAATTCTTTTATAAACTTATGATGAAGTTTGATTCTGGTTATATCCCCTTCAGAGTATCCCCGTCTGTATTGCAGAAGTTGTGTTACTCCCTCACCTGTCAGAGTGTGCATACCCTTTTTGAGATTGATATGAAGATTCTGATAAGGATCATCATAGACCATATCCATCGGTATATCAAAATCCACCCCGCCAACGCTGTCTACAACCTTCTTTATATCTGATAAACTTACCTTTGCATAGTAGTGCACGGGAAGATTAAGATTCTTTTTTACAACATCAATCAGAAGTTGATTTCCGCTTTTTGAATGCAGAATATCAGATACCCTTTTTCCGTCATAAACTGTATTTCTCGGAATGGAAATACATCTGATTTCATCTTTGCTGACTTCAAACAACATTATTGTATCCGCTCTTTTATTATTATCTTCACCTACAAACAAAAGATTGAAGTTATCTTCTTTTTGTTCATCTGTAAGAACTGTAAGCAGATTCTCCCGGTTGTTTTTAAACAAAGCACCATTCAGTA
>JAZSJF010000109.1:0-3072 GCA_045534195.1 Clostridia bacterium
AAAAAACAGAAAACTGGAAGAAATTTCAAATCAAGCGGACAAATTACTTGAAGAATATGAAAAGTTAGATGAATGGTACAATAACGAGATGGAAGAATTATATGATTATATAAAAAACGGAGATCCGTTTTCAACAGAGTGGGCAAAATCAATCTATGCAAATTATGGAGTTGGAGGTTCTATATCTGTGAGTGGGCTTGATAGTTATGCCGCTGCAAATTTTGCTCGACAACAAGCAGCATTAAAAGCAAAGGCGGATGCTGACATTTTAAGTTATAATCAATCTTTTATTGATAGTCAAAAGCAGTTAATAGAAGATACATATACAAGCAAAATAAAAATTCTTGATAAACAAAGAGAAAAACTGATAGCAGAATTAGAAAAATTAGAAAATTAAACTATATTCATCAACTATAAACGCATAATAAAATATACCGAGAACCATCATATAAACAACAATACCCCCATCCAAATGGATGGGGGTATTAAATCAGTCATTATTTAATAATTCTTGCTTTGAGTACATTCTCAATTGCTTCGATTTCTGCTACTAAGCTGTCATCAACAATTTCATCAACATCAATGATTGTATAAGCATAATCTTTTTTGCTCTTATTAATCATATTTGAGATATTGATATTGTCATCACTCATAAGTTTTGAGAAAGTTGTGAGCATATTAGGTACATTCATATGTGCAATTGTGATTCTGCACTTTGTTTCTCTCGGAAGTTCACAGTTAGGGAAGTTAACAGAATTTCTGATATTTCCGTCTACAAGGAAATTATCAATTTCTTTACTTGCCATAACAGCACAGTTATCTTCTGATTCAGGTGTAGATGCACCAAGGTGAGGGATGCAGATAGTATTTTTCATACCGATAACTTCTTCTGTAGGGAAGTCTGTTACATAGCAGGATACCACTCCATCTTCCAGAGCCTTTTTCATATCAGCATTATTTACAAGTTCTCCTCTTGCGAAGTTTAATACTCTTACGCCTTTTTTTGCACGGTTTAAGAGTTCTTCGTCAATCATACCTCTTGTTGAATCCATCAAAGGTACATGAACGGAAATATAATCACATTCTTCAACCATCTTTTCAAGACTGTCTGCCTTATTTACATGACGGGAAAGTCCCCATGCAGCACTTACTGAAATGTATGGGTCATAACCGATAACATTCATACCAAGGTGGTATGCAGCATTTGCAACCATAACACCGATAGCACCAAGAACGATGATTCCGAGAGTTTTGCCTTCAATTTCAGGACCTACGAATTCCTTTTTGCCCTTTTCTACCTGTTTTGCAACATCGTCACCTGTAAGTGTGTTTGCCCAGTTGATACCGTCTGTAATCTTTCTTGAAGAAAGAAGAAGACCTGCAAGTACAAGTTCTTTTACGGCGTTTGCATTTGCACCGGGAGTATTGAATACTACGATACCCTTTTCTGAACATTTGTCAACAGGGATATTGTTTGTACCTGCACCTGCTCTTGCGATAGCCTTAAGGTTGTCACCAAGTTCCATTTCGTGCATATTGAAACTACGGAGAATAATTCCGTCAGGATTTTCACATTCATCAGATACGGTAAACATTCTCTTGTCAAGAAGATTAAGACCGCAACTTGCGATTTTGTTTAATGTCTTAATATTATACATTGTAATTATCTCCTATTACTTATTTTCCATTTCGAATTTCTTTAAGAATTCTACCAATGCCTTAACACCTTCAACAGGCATAGCGTTGTAGATACTTGCTCTCATACCGCCTACGCTTCTGTGACCTTTGAGGTTTGTAAGACCTGCAGCAGTTGATTCCTTTACAAATTTTGCATCAAGGTCCTTGTCACCTGTTACAAAAGGTACATTCATAAGGGATCTGTCTTTTCCTTCTACTGTAGCACTGAAAAGTGAAGAATTGTCAAGGTAATCATAAAGGATAGATGCCTTTTCTTCGTTTATTTTCTGAATAGCCGCTACACCGCCAAGACCTTTAAGCCATTCTGCAACAAGTTTACAGATATAGATAGCATATGTAGGTGGTGTATTGAACATTGAGCCGTTTTCTGAATGTGTTTCGTAGTTGAGCATTGTAGGACAGATGTCCATAGCCTTTCCGATAAGGTCTTCTCTTACTACTGCAAGAGTAACACCTGCAGGTCCCATATTCTTCTGTGCGCCTGCATAAATCATACCGAATTTATTTACATCAATTACTTCTGAGAGAATACTTGATGACATATCGGTAATAAGAGGAACGTTTCCTACATCAGGAAGTGATGTAAATCTTGTTCCGTAAATTGTGTTGTTGTGTGTAAAGTGAACATAGTCTGCATCCTTTGAGAACATTGATGCATCTGTCTTTGGTATATAACTGAATGTCTTGTCTTCAGAAGATGCAACGATGTTTACTTCACCGTATCTTGATGCTTCTTTTGCGGCTTTTTTAGCCCACACGCCTGTAAGGATGTAATCTGCTTTTTTGTTTTCTGTAAAGAAGTTAAGCGGAATCATACCAAACTGTGTGCTTGCACCACCCTGCAAGAAGAGAACTTTATAGTTATCGCCGATACCCAACAAAGATCTGAGTAAGGCTTCGCATTCGTCAATAATTTCCTGATATGCGGAGGAACGATGACTCATCTCCATTACTGACATTCCTGTGTTGCCGTAAACAACCAATTCTTTCTGTGCTTTCTCAAGAACTTCCAATGGCAACATTGAAGGACCTGCTGAGAAGTTATACACTCTGTTCATTAATTATCATTCCTTCCTATATAATAATAGTAAATAGTTTGGGTAATATTATACACCTCATAACTTTCAATGTCAATGAAAATGTTAATTTTTTGTCAAATTAGCCAATATATCTTGATTCCAGGTAGAATCTTTTGTCATGTGCTTCGCCCATAGAGAAGGTTTTTCTCGGCAAAGCACCGTCAAGAATAACTGTGGGGAAAAGGTCTGTCTTTTTCATACAGTTGAGAATTATACCGAAATTCCCGCCTTTTGAAAGATTTTTCACCACATCTTCTCCGTGAATATAGTCTACTGTTGCACCATTATCTTCAAT
>JAZSJF010000428.1:0-1954 GCA_045534195.1 Clostridia bacterium
CAAAAGAATATAAAAAAATGATGTACAAATCACTTTAATCAAAAGAAGTATGATAAGCAAATCTGCTCATCATACTTCTTTTTAGCGTTTGAATAAATAACAAACATTCTTTTTGAGTTCAGTAGGAAAAGTGTAAACTTCACCTGTAAATATATCCTCGAAGGTGCGTTTTTCATCAATACAAAAGTCAATCTCTTCATCATCCAACGAATACAATGTCACATACTTCTCACCTGTATGAACAATAGCATTTTTATTTACAGGTACTTTTACTCCGTTACAAACAAAAAATTCTCTTAACTTTTCCGGTGAAATATCTTTTTTGTCCTCATTGATTACAAGCGTTGCAATATTCGCCTCTTTTGCTCTTTCTATACATTCCTTCATAGTATTTAAATCATGTTGTCTGAGAAACAGTATAGCTTTATAGTTTTTGAAAACTTTTTCGAAATCACCCTTTTCAAATACATCATAGGATACTCCTGAAAGTCCCATCGAATGACATACTGTTATTGCTGTTACTGACGGAGCAGAATACTCGGTATATCCCTTTTCATCAATAAACAATGCTACCTGATTATCCGGAAAATCCCTTCCCTCAGACATTATTTCAAGAGATTGCTTCATGATATCCATATATTCTTCGTCCTCGTACCATCCGCCCCACATATCAAACCACCACATACCGTAGCCATGGGTAAAAGCTCTTGCAAAACCAAGTTTTAAGTTATCAATGCTCTTTTCCTTGTCAGGACCAAGCCAGACTGATTTTATGTAATTCGGATGATTATGAATAAATTTTGAATTATGAGTTCTTATATCATTTTCTGAAAGATCGAATTTATTGTTAACTCTGAGAGAATCTACAGGCACCTGAGTAAATAAATCTGTTCCGGGTTTTCTTCCTGCTGAGTAGGTAACAGGTGCACAAAGAAAATCTACTGCATCACTTTCCAGTACCTTTCTTAAGGCGTGATGACAACTTCCTCTGAAATGGCCACCCGCTATGGAATAGCCATAAAACGCACCGACAATCTTTTGATAGCCGGTGAGTTCCTTTGCAACGGTGCAAAACTCTATCACTCTGCCTGCCACAATTTCTGACGAAAATAAAAAACGATTTGCTTCGGTGTCTTCTTTATTTGTCTGTTCAAGATGCAAAGCATACTTCTCTCTGAAGCGCTTACTGTAATTTCCGTTTCTATCAAGCGCAAGCCATTCATCAGTATTCCCGCCGTCAATCTGATAACCCAATATTTATTCAGTTTGAGTGCCGATTCCGCAGCACTTGAGAATTGTTTCAAAAAGTTTTATTTCATAATCGTATGTATACGGATTTTTAATTTCACCGGATACCATTTTTGCAAATTTATAAATCATCTGATGATAACGGTGAAAATCCTTGCTTCTTTCATTTATGCTACCCTTACCGACAATATTTTCGTGCTTCTCTGAGTAGAAATTATATAATTTATCTTTTACAGGCACTTCAATAGGTTTAACTTCAAGACATCCTTTCTTACCGTTTATAAACAGCCTTCTTCTTGAAAATCCTTCAATTTCACTTGCACTTGTCCTGATAACAGAAACTCCGTTTTTGTACTTTAATACTGCCATTCCATAATCCTCAGTATTTATCGTATCAGGATTCGTAGAACAGTTAAATACAGAAATATCCTCAGGCTCTCCCTGTATCTGCATTACAAGGTCAATAAGATGACATCCAAGATAAAACATCATACCGCCTTTGAAGTTTCCGAGCCATTTAAGAACTTCATCGCTATCCCGTCTGCTCATTTCCGCTTCTACAGAAAATATCTCACCAAGTTCTCCTGATTTTGCCTTATTTACGGCATCAGATATAAACGGATTGTATCTGTACATATATCCCATATGAAAAATCTTGTTGTTTTTCTTCATCAGCTCTGCGATTTCTCTGAATGTATCCAAATCC
>JAZSJF010000267.1:0-4904 GCA_045534195.1 Clostridia bacterium
CATACCGTCAAACCACAGTCCCTTTATTCTTGTACCGTATCTTTCACAGACTTCATAATAAAGTTCGTTTATATACCGGTTCCACACTTCATAACTGTTTGTATCATCATTCCATCCGGTGAGAGTCTGATCCTCAGCAACAAAATCCATACCGTCACTTGGATGTGTATAAAGGTGAAGTTCAATGCCGTAAGGCTCAAGAGCATCAAGAAGACTGTCTATAAGGTCTTCATCTGAATATGTCTTGGACCCTGCATCTCCCACTCTTCTGTCATCTCTCCATCTCTTGCTTGTCATACTTGGGAAAAGCGGTTTTGTATCGCCGTGCCACAATGTAAAGAGTACATATTCCGCACCAAAATCATTCATATCCTTTGCGAACTGTTCTGCATTGAATGCACCTACAAGTTCGTCAATGTCATATATTTTTGTTCCATCGGCATATACCGAGCCTTTCCCGTTGTAGTCACTGATATAATGAACAAACACACCGTATTTTTTCATCTGATAATTATCGTGTGCCTGATTAATCTGTGCCTGAGTCATAGTCGGTGCAACAAACTTTTTGTACACAGGAACAAGAAGCGGTTTTGTGTCTATATAGTTACCTGTTGAATCTTCTTTGACTCTCAGTGTAAGATTTACACCATATGTAGTTGTTTCACTTCTGGTGATGTTACCGTTGATATCAACTACATTTTTGTTATCAGAATCAACTATAGATACACTGTATCCTTCAGGGACTGAAGGAAGAGTTATTTTTGTATCTGTTGGTGCAGGACAAGGTATAAGGTTTACACCTTCTGCTATTGTCTGAAGAGGTGTTTTTATAACATCATAATATTTCATAAGTTCCATAATCTGCAACCTGAAATCAAGATTCAATGTACCGCCGTCGTGTGTAAGTTCAGTAGCGGTTAACTTTATATATTTAACATCTTCAACTGTATCAAATGTAAACTCCTCACCATTCTGATTTGAAGCCACATAATCAGTTTTATTCACAACAGTTTTCCAGTCACTTTTGTCTGTTGAAACCTGTATTGTGAAATCCTTCGGGAAACCGAGTATCATCTTGGTACTTGTCTTTTTGTCAGTATCATAACGCGGAACAAGTACAAGTCTGTTTATGTCAGATACTTCTGCATATTCTACAATTACAGAAACAGTACTGTTCGGCTTACTGCTAAATGTATCACTGGAATATCCTTTTGATGTTGAGCCGTCAATAAGATTCTTTGGAGCCCATGTAGAATTACCTGAAATATAACTTGATACGGTCACTTTGTTTCCGTTTGAATCTGTTTCGGAATATCCCGAATTTGATGCTGAAAATTCCATCATCTGAAATCTGTAATTCACATTTGTTGTATCACCTTCGTGGTTAAGTTTAGTCGCATCCATTTTTATGTATTTCACATCTGTTTCTAACGGAAAACTAAAAACTTCCCCTTCTTTATTTGTAGCAATGTAATCAGTTTTGTTTACAACCGTTGTCCACTTTGAACCGTCTTTTGAAACCTGAATTGTAAAATTCTGAGGGAAACCAAGGCACATATCGGTGCCGGTCTTTTTGTCTGTTGCGTATCTTGGAACAACAACCACACTATCAACATCTATTGCCTGAGGATACTCAAACTGAATCCACACATTTCTGTTGGGAGCGGATGTATAGTCATTACTTGCCCATCCCTTTGCAGTTGAACCATCTGCTGCATTTTTTGGTGCCCAGGTGGAATTGCCTGAAATATAACTTGATGCAGTTACCTTGATACCTGAAGATGAAGTTTCAGTAATTGAAGGATCATACATAGCCATAAACTCCATCAACTGGAAACGATAATTCTGATGATTGGTATCTCCTTCGTGAGAAAGTTTAGTTGCAACAATTCTGATGTATTTAACATTTTCTTCTGTATCAAACTTAAACTCCTCACCATCAGACTTAGTAGCAACATAGCCTGTCTTGTTTACAACAGTTTTCCACTCTGTGCCGTTTGATGACACCTGAATGGAAAAGTCCTGAGGGAAACCAAGACACGCCTTTGCACTTAACATTTTGTCTGTGTCATATCGCGGCACAAGAACAAATCTGTTTACAGAAACAGCACTTGCTGCTTCCATCTGCAATGTCACAGTGTTGTTTGGGGCATTCAGAAAGTTATCACTTGACCATCCCTTTGTAAGAGATCCGTCAACTGCATTTTTTGGTGCCCAGGTAGAATTACCGGCTATCTCACTGGATGCAGTAACCGTTGCACTTTTAAAAAGATTTGTTTCTACTGCAAAAACAATGTTTGTATTAACGGTAACAAGTGAAACTATCATTATTACCGTAAGAAAAACAGAGATTAATCTTTTCATAATATACCTCTTTTCATAATTACTTTATTGTAGAGTATATCAACCCGGACAGGTATTAGCAAGTTATATTCACACTGAAATTGTATATTTTCGTCATTTTTATTATAACATCAATTCTAAAAAAACAACGGATTGACTTTTGTTTTGCAAAATGATATTGTAAATATATATCATTTAAAGGTGGTGCAGTAATGTTAAAAAGGCACAACACTCTGATAGAAGCACACGGAAGTTTATTTAATTATGACTTTGATCCTGTAAGAAACATCCTTTTGTTTGACAGTATTCCCTGTGAACACGCCAACGGTCATGCTCACGAAGATTGCTTTCAGATAACTTTTGTATTTCAGGGAAAAATTAAAGTAAAGTGCAATAATGAAGAATTTGTGGCAGAAAAGAATCATCTGCTGATTATTCCCCCCGGTGTCCATCACTGGATATATGCACTGGACACTTCACCATATCTATATAGACAAATGTCAGCAGACATAGTCAAAAGCACAACCAACAGACAACTGTATTCCATACTGGAATCCACTTTCAAAAATCATTGCACACTTATTGAAATCACCCCGCCTGCAAAGTCATTTTCACAACTTGTAAACATTCTCAAGAAGTTGACACCCTTTGCTGTGAATCAGGTTGTAAACACACTGGAAGCATTGATTTTTGAAGCAATAGAAACATACACAACCACCCAAAGGAAGAAAAAAATAAATCTTCAGGACATTATTGCACAAAATAATCCCGAAACCCTTACTGTACAAAAACTACTGGAAATAACCAACTATTCCCGTTCACAACTGGAAAGAATATCCAAAGAAGAACTCGGATGCAATTTAAAAGATTATCTTTTGAAATTCAGGATTATGAAAATCTGCTCATATCTTACAGAAACAAATTTGTCTATGGAAGAAATATCAGAAAAAATGAATTTATGTGACTCAAGTCATCTTGTCACATTTTTTAAAAGAAATATGGGTATAACGCCGGGGCAGTACAGAAGAAACAACCAATCAGGGGATGTAAAAAACTCAGGAGCGTGAAAAGGTGTGAATGTTAATAGCAACTTTGACTCTATTTATTTGTTATGAAGTCTTTTACTGTCCCCGTATATTATGTTTTAAAAACATTTAAGATATCATCAATGGATTCTGAAAGAGAATATATGTACTCTCTTATACTTCTTACCTTCATACACATATTCATAGCCTGTGTAACTCTTTTTACAAACAAAGGATTAAGGTCCTTCAATCTCATTGCTTTTGCAAGAGGGCAAACTCCTTTGGCTCGGATATCCATTATAATCTTTAACTTTTCTCCCCTTTTTGCATAAGGTATAAGAGGAAAAATCCTGCAGGACAAAGGACGAAGATATCTTTCGCAAGTGCCGTTACATACAATGAGTTCTGCCCTTCTGCCGTTGTCATATGTGAAATTACTCTCACATATTTCAGCCCATTCAGGCATATCCTTATACATTATTTTTTCTCCCGGGAAAAGATACATTCCGGAAATTTCTTCTCCGCTCTTGCAACAGGCACCGTTGCAAAGTCCTCCGCAATCAACAATAAGCGGTGTTACATCATCAAGCATTTTGTATATTTTTTTATAAAACATTTTATTATCAAGTAATACTTTCACCGCACAACTCCTTAACATCACAAGTGGATTAAATCAATATCAATATTATACTCATCATCTATAAGGATATAATTTACTTTATGCTTATTTGCAAGAGAAAACACTCTGGCATTATCCTCGAGTACAATTTCTTTCGTACACCATTGGTCATCAAGTCGGTTTTCTATGATATTTGCATATTTCCTTATATCGTCAAAATGATTATCGATATAATTTTCGCTCATTATAAGGCAATAATATTTGATTTCTTTCAAATAACCACTTTCAAAATCCTTTTTCCAATCGAAAGGAATATAGCACCCTTCTACAATCATATTCTGATTATTTTCTATGGCAGTTTTAATCATTTCGCATACAATCGGCCATAAGTAATTTGTAAGTTCTGCATCATCACTCACAGGCGTAAGGTCAGTCTGACCGCTTCGAATCAACCCCATTTTCAGGTGGTCTATCGAAAGATATGGATATTTATATTTTTCAAGTAATTTCTGTGCCAGATAAGTCTTGCCTGTATGTGATGCACCGGTAATTAATATTATCATTTTTCCACCTCATCCGAGTTGCTCCGCAACCCACCTTCTCCTCAAGGAGAAGGCTTTCACATTTCACCAAATTTCGACAATCCTTATATAAAGACTGTATAATTTAGATGCCAAATATTTTAGCGATATACTCACTTCGTTCGTGCGATATATTTTCACTCCGTTCAAACGCTATATAACTTCATTTCATTCCGTTGCGATATGATATAAATTCCTTTTCTCGTCCCGAAGGGACATATCGCATTACAAAGTAATATATCGCACCACAAGGTATATCGCAAATGACCTCAGGAATTTATATCGCAATCTGGATGTCAATCTTATTTGGTAATTGCGACACATAAGGTTTAGATG
>JAZSJF010000014.1:0-6003 GCA_045534195.1 Clostridia bacterium
TAAAAGAACTTGTGGATATGGGTGCAGATTTTGATGCTATCGGTATTCAGTCACATTACGATAGCCCTGATTCTATGACACCAGCTAAGCTCCTGGATATTTATGCAGACCTTTCCAAGTACGGAAAAGAGATGAAAGTAACAGAATTTTCTTGTGGTATCTATGATGAAGGCCTTCAGGCAAACTATATGAGAGACGTACTTATCTGTGCATTCGCAGAAGAAAAAATGAACGGATTCCTTATGTGGAGTTTCTGGGATGGTTCTTCATATGCGGCAACAGCACCTCTTTATTCCAAGGAATGGACAATGAAGCCTGCAGGCAAGGTGTATCAGGACCTTGTATATAACAAGTGGTGGACACGTGATGCAAAGGCTACTACAAATGCAGAAGGTAAAGCTACTGTAAGAGGATTCTACGGTGATTATGATGTGACTGTAAATGCAAATGGAAAGACAATCAATACAATGGTATCCTTCCATAAGGGATATGACAACGTATTGGAAATTACAATTGACTAAATATAACAAAAAGACAGATAGGCTTTGTGCTTATCTGTCTTTGTTTTTAACATTTTAGGGACGGACCCCTTTTTGTTAAAATTTAACGTTTTAGGGACGGACCCCTTTTTGTTAAATTTTGATGAAGGGCAATTTATCCTTACAGCTCCATAATATCTTTACTTATCTTTTTACATCCGTTGATAAGCATATTTAGTTCACTTCCGATACTTATCATACGGGCATTGTTTTTTGCAGCGATATCAATAAGGTCTTTGTTTCCTGTTATAATGCCAAAGGGCTTGTTATGAGCGTTTGCACCCTCAGCAATTGTCTTTATCGCTTTATAAAGCTTATCCTTGTCATTGATACAAGCCATATCTATAGACAAATCATTTGGTCCGATAAATATACCCTCCACGCCATCTGTCATCAATATATCCTTAAGGTTTTCCATTCCTGATACTGTTTCTATCTGGGCATATATCTTCATCTTTTTGTTGGCGGCTTCCATATATTCCAAAAGAGGTGGGGGATTGTACAAAGTATGAGCGCGGGTTGTGGATATTCCACGTTTGCCAACAGGTGTATATTTTGCATATTGTACAACAACTTCTATGTCAGCGGCACAGTTTGTCATAGGAAGAAGAAATCCCGACACACCCATATCTGCAAGCTTTGTTATATGAGCACGGCTGCTGTCACCAATTCTCACAATCACCTCGATGCCGATAAGATTGGCATTCATTACAAGTCTTGATATATCACCATAGTCAAAGCTTCCGTGCTCGTTGTCTATAATGATGAAATCAAGTCCGCTGTTTTTTGCTATTACGGGGAAGTTTGGGAAACATATCTCCGACAGCATTGTTCCTGATTTTATTCTTTTTTGTTCAGCCATTTTTTTAAGGCCCTCCATTCCTATATTGTTTTTTATCAATGAGCATTTGTATCCATAAATATCAAGGTTTGTTTTCATAAATTCAAATATTTGCTCTGCACCGCCGCCGCCAAATAATATTTCTTTTTTGTGCGGCAAAATTTTAAGAGCATCAAGTATCTGATGTAAAAGTTCTTCCTTGCCATCTCCCTTGTGAAGTATATCACCGCCCACAAGTCCCGATACGGTGTACACAATATTCCGATCAAAAAAAGGTCTCTTTTCATAATTTCCGTCAGCAAAGCTTTTGTTATAAAGGCAACAAACCTGCGTTGCGGTACCTATGTTTATAAGATATTTGTCATCATCTGCCATACTTCCCATAAAGCTTACCTGGAAATCACCTGCAGGTGTATATATATCAATGCCATTATAATCACCGATTGATGTGATTTCCTTATAAATCTCGGGCATAGTAAGGTTTCCTGCATATTCGTTGCATTTGCCTGAGTCGGAATAATAAAACCCAGATGCGCAGCCGTCAGTTATATGAGTAGCATTTTTGCCTGTGAGAATCCAACTGATATATGAGCCAAGAGTAAAAAATTCTCCGTGTGGATTATCGGGCAAAAGCTTTACCAGAGGAAGATTGTTTTTTAATGATGTACCCATTTTGTTAAAGTCGATATTGTCAAATAAGGGATTTTCGATATTTCCGCTTTTGTCCCTCCAGGAAACATATATAAGGTCATTGTTATCATCTGTCTTTAATATAAATCCGTGCATTTGTACACTTATAAAAGCTCTTTTTATGTTGTACTCTTTATTTGAGCCGAAGATTTTTGTAATCTGTCCTTTTATTTCATTTGCAGATATCAGGAACTCTGTATCATTTCTTTTTATCGGTGCGGGAAATGGTACAGCATCATAGTGAATTATTTGTTTGGTTATTTCATCATAAATTCCATATTTTATAAATGTGCTTCCCACATCAATGAGTAAACAGTTCATTTTTATCACCCTACACTAATATAGCACACATTTTGTCAATGTAAATTGATATATGTGTAGTAAACATTGATTTTTTTGCTTTTTTGTATATAATAAATATAGAGGGTGATTATATGCATAATGAGTTTGCAAAATTTATAAAAACTAATGAAATAAGATTTAAATATGCAAAGGGTATGAGAGATATAATAGGAAATGAAATACACCCGTATCACGAGATTTTCTTTTATATGGGTGGCGATGCAAGGTTTATATCAGAGGAGGGGACAGAAAGACTGCTTCCCTTTACAACAGTATATATTCCAAAAGAAACCTTCCATTCCTTTGATGTCCTTGGGAAAGATTGTGATTATATAAGGTGTGTATTCAATTTTGATAGTGTTTCAGAGCTTGATGAAATTATATCAGAGAAGATGAAAAAGATTTTTATATTAAGAGATGAAACGATTACCAATCTCTTTTTGCAGATAAAAGATATTACCGATACATCAATGCCCGAAAAAGAAAAAAATATTGTGATGAAGTCTGTATTTGCACAAATACTTGTATATACTATGGAAAGTGAACAGTACTTATTTGAGTCAACCATCCACCCTTTGACAGAAAAGGTTCTGGATTATATTGAAAATAATATAAATAAGTCATTGAACATAAAGGATATTGCAAACGAATTATATATGTCAGAGTCACACCTTGCACATATTTTTAAGAGAGATTTGCATATTCCCGTTCACAAATACATACTCGAAAAGCGCCTTGTACTTTCCAACAAAAAAATAAAATCGGGTGTCAATCCCACACAGGCAGCTCTGGATTGCGGATTTCAGGATTATTCGGGATTTTTCAGACAGTATAAAAAAATGTTTGGTGTATCACCTGCAAAAGACAAAAAATAAATGAGACATAAAAAAGGGATGTGTAAAACAACTTTTTACACTCCCTTTGAAAATTACTGTTTATAATATTTCGGTTTGTTTTTGTTAAATATCAGCCCTACAATGCTGCTTAATATAAATCCTCCCAGGAAATCCACTATTATATCAATAAGCTGAGCACTTCTTCCCGGGACAAATGTCTGATGATATTCATCACTCAATGCGTATATAAGAACCATTATGAGAGTGATGACAAACAAATATAGCAATGATTTTTTGTGTGAAAATGATGTTATCATAGCCGCCATCATTAGTCCGCCAAGAAGAGCAAACAAACTGAAATGGGCAATAGTCCTTAGCGTATCGTTTACTTTCTTTTCTATTTTTTTCTTTTCTTTTTGAGTTTTGTTTTTTGACACTGTATTGACAATTTTTTTTGCTATTGTATGGCTTGTCTTGGATGATTTCTTTGCAGGCTGATGAGAAAAGTAAAATATTGTTGCCATAGTAACCACAACCATCACCCACAAAAAAATATTAAGTAATTTTTTCATAACATCTTCCTTATTTATAAAGCAGTAAAGTTATTATGTCACAATTATACCCATTCGTCAATATTTAATTTCAAAAAAAGAGGGGATTAAAAATCCCCTCAGATAAATCAAATATTTAATTATGCAAGTTCTGCAAAGTATTTGATTGTTCTTACCATCTGGCTTGTGTATGAGTTTTCGTTATCATACCAAGAAACAACCTGAACCTGAGTTGTGTCGTTTTCTTCGATGTAAGAAGCCATTGTCTGTGTAGCATCAAAGAGTGAACCGTATCTCATACCGATGATATCTGAAGAAACGATTTCGTCTTCGTTGTAGCCGTAAGATTCGTTAGCAGATGCTTTCATCTTAGCGTTGATTTCATCAACTGTAACTTTACCCTTAACAACAGCAACAAGAATTGTTGTAGAACCTGTTGGGGTTGGAACTCTCTGTGCAGAACCGATAAGTTTGCCGTTGAGTTCTGGGATAACAAGGCCGATAGCCTTAGCAGCACCTGTTGAGTTTGGAACGATGTTAACTGCAGCTGCTCTTGATCTTCTGAGGTCACCTTTTCTCTGTGGGCCGTCAAGAGTCATCTGGTCACCTGTGTAAGCATGGATTGTGCTCATGATACCACTCTGGATTGGAGCAAGTTCGTTAAGAGCCTTAGCCATAGGAGCCAAACAGTTTGTTGTACATGAAGCAGCAGAGATAACTGTGTCATCTGCTTTAAGATCTGTGTGGTTTACATTGTAAACGATTGTTGGAAGGTCATTACCTGCAGGAGCAGAAATAACTACCTTCTTAGCACCTGCTTCGATGTGAGCAGAAGCCTTTTCTTTTGATGTGTAGAAACCTGTACATTCGAGTACAACATCTACATCAAGTTTACCCCAAGGAAGATCCTTAGCGTCTTTTTCAGCATAGATTTTGATTTCTTTGCCGTCAACTGTGATTGAGTCTTCGCCAGCCTTTACAGTATCGCAAAGAGCATATCTGCCCTGAGCTGAATCATACTTGAGAAGGTGAGCAAGAACTTTTGGGCTTGTGAGGTCGTTGATAGCAACAACTTCATAACCTTCTGCACCGAACATCTGACGGAAAGCCAAACGGCCGATACGACCAAAACCATTAATTGCAACTTTTACTGCCATAATAATTTTCCTCCTAATATTATAAAATATCGATTGTAACCATTTTACTATAAATTAATGAAATATGCAATAGTTTTGTTAAAAATCTAACATTTTATAACAATTTCATCATATTTTTACATAAAAATATACATATTTTTGTGCAACATTAATCTTTGTAAGTTATTTTGATGTTTTTGATGACAACATCTTCCAGCGGTTTGTCATTGTAATCTGTAGGAACAGATGCGATTTTGTCAACTGTATTCATACCTTCTGTAACTTTTCCGAAAGCGGCATAATTTCCGTCAAGAAAATCACTGTCTTCCAGTACGATGAAAAACTGGCTTGTAGCAGAATCAAAGTCATCTGCCCGTCTTGCCATTGAAAGAACGCCTCTTGTATGGGAAAGGGTGTTTTCTACACCGTTCTGAGAAAATTCACCTTTGATATTTTTGTCTGAACCGCCCATACCTGTACCCTCAGGATCACCTGCCTGGATAACAAATCCCGGTACTACTCTGTGCACGGTTATTCCGTCATAAAAACCGTCATTTGCAAGGTTTATAAAGTTTTCTACCGTGATGGGAGCAATGTCAGGATAAAGTTCTGCATATATTACACTTCCGTCTGTCATTGAAATTTCCGCAACGGGAGTTTTTTTGCCGCATGCACTGAAAGAAAAAATCATAACAGCGCAGAGCATAAACATAATGATTTTTTTGAACTTATTCATAATAAATTTCCTTCTGCCTTTCTGTCAGTCTGCATAATCAATTGTAATTGACTCAATCACAACAGGGTTAAGCGGCATATCTCTCATATCTGTATCAACTGATGCTATTTCGTCAACCGCTTCGATACCTTCAATTACTTTTCCGAATGCAGCGTAGTTTCCGTCAAGATGCGGAGCATCCTCGTGCATAATAAAGAACTGACTTGAAGCAGAATCAGGATCCATCGCTCTTGCCATAGAGATTACGCCTCTTTCATGTTTGATAGGATTGTCAAATCCGTTTGACAAAAATTCTCCGTAGATATTTTCGTCTGAACCGCCCATACCTGTTC
>JAZSJF010000237.1:0-7244 GCA_045534195.1 Clostridia bacterium
ATCTGCATCCTTCGGAAGCATTATTTTTGCTTTTGTAAATACTGCCATTTTTATCTTTCCTTTCTATTTGTGATATTCTTCGTTTGCATTTATTTTGAAAGCCCTGTATACCTGTTCAAGAAGTATTACTCTCATAAGTTGATGAGGAAATGTCATTCTTGAAAAACTGAGCTTTAATTTACTTAATTTCTTTATATCATCTCTTATACCCAGAGAACCGCCTATAACAAAAGTGATGGTACTGTTTCCGTTAAGACATATATCACTTATACTTTCTGCAAGTTCTTCACTTGAAAGATTTTTGCCCTCCACACAAAGAGTGATAAGATAATCGGAAGGTCCGATTTTTTCAAGTATTTTGTCCCCTTCCTTCTTAAGCACTATATCCATCTGTGCTTTGGACGGATTGTCGGGGATTTTTTCATCTGCCAATTCAATAATGTCTATAACCGCAAATCTTGAAAGGCGCTTTTTGTATTCGTCTATTGCATCTTTTAAGTATTTTTCTTTGATTTTTCCTACACAAATAATTTTAATCTTCATTATCGTTATCCTTCTTGTGATTTCTCACTATATCACAGTCTACATTTGAACCAAATGATATTGCCTGCATACCGAAACGGCTCCGTATATCGTCTATTGACTTTTCCATATGATATGTCTTTTCGCTTGATTTGTTTTTGGTGCCGAAAAGACTCATCTGTTCAGACTTCTCATCATCTTCAAATCCTGATACGGTAACTGTTATATGCCTTATGGGATTGCCTGTTTCCCAGTTTGCCGTAAGGAGTTTAAGACTTTCCTTAACAATATCACTTTTTAAATATGTATGGTAGTCAAGTTTTTTCTGCCGTGTAATCTTTCTTAGTTTTGTATCCTTGATATCAATCTTTATTATGTTTCCCTTAAGGTCTCTTTTTCTCAGTTTATACGAAAGGGAATCGGAAAGCATAACAAGTGCTGCCCGTATATCATCTTCTGTTTCAAGGTCACGCCTGAAGGTGATACCGTTGCCCATAGATTTTTCTTCCCTTTGATAATCTATATTCATAACCGGAGAATCATCCAGGCCGTTTGCATTTTCCCAAAGGGATTCACCTGATTTACCGATGGCTTTTTTAAGCATCTCCACATCAGTTTCCGCAAGTTCTCCTATGGTGCGTATCCCAAGGTGATTGAGCCTTTCCAGAGTAGACTTGCCTACAAATATCATATCTCCCACGGGAAGGGGAAAAAGTATATCTTTGTAATTTTCTCTTGTAATAACCGTTATGGCATCGGGCTTTTTGTAATCTGAGCCCATCTTTGCAAAAAACTTATTGAAAGATACCCCTATGGACATTGTAAGTCCTGTTTCTTCCTTTACTGCATCAGAAATTTTATGTGCTATTTCCTCACCTGAACCGAAAAGCAGTCTGCTTCCCGTCACATCAAGCCAGGATTCATCTATCGAAAATGGCTCTACCATATCGGTAAAACGGGCATATATCTCATTTATCACCCTTGAATAATGAGAATACCTTTCGTGATGAGGCGGAACAAGCACAAGGGAAGGACATTTTTTCCTTGCCTGCCACACTGTTTCTGCAGTGACAATGCCGTATTTTTTTGCAATATTATTTTTGGCAAGGATAATCCCGTGTCTGTCATCCTCACTCCCTGCCACCGCCATGGGAACATCTTTCAATTCCGGGCGGAAAAGGCACTCAACAGAGGCAAAAAAGTTATTCATATCGCAATGAAGTATAACTCTGTCAGACATCCTGATTGTCCTTTCATAAAACTTTTACATATTTTCTTCTGCATCTTTGAGGGCTTCCGTAAGTTCCTCATACTTTTCCATAAGGGAAAGTTGCATTTCTTCAGCCTCTTCTATTTTTGAATAAAATTCCTGGGCCTTTTCAAAATCCGAACCGCAGTTTTCAAGTTCTTTTTTGTACAATGCAATTTCTTCATCAAGTTTTTCTATATTTTCTTCGGTTTCGGATATTTTTTTCTGTGTGTTTTTTATAAATGCGGATTTTCTTTTTTCTTCCTGATAGGAATTGACTTTCTTTTCCTTCTGTTCCGTCTTTACTTCGGTTTTAAAAAATACATCCTTCTTTTCCAGATAATAATCGTAGTTGCCGTTGTATACATTCACACCTTTTGATGTGAGTTCCACAATCTTTGTAGCAACCTTATTGAGAAAGTATCTGTCATGGCTTACAAGAAAGATTGTTCCGTCAAATCTCTTAAGCGAATCGTCAAGTTCTTCTTTTGTTGCCAGGTCAAGATGGTTGGTAGGTTCGTCGAGTACAAGAGTGTTGTTGTGCTTGAGCATCAGGCAAAGAAGACAAAGTTTTGCCTTTTCTCCCCCTGAAAGGGATGAAACTTTTTTCAGCACATCTTCGCCCGAAAAGTTTATACCTCCAAGGTATGTGCGTATCTCTGTCTGATCCATAAGCGGAAATCGGTCATACACTTCGTCAAATACTGTCTTTTCGTCACTCAATCCTTTAAGTTCCTGGTCATAGTATCCGAAATCCACATTTCTGCCTATCTCAAATTCACCGGTATATCCCTTATGGAATCCCAGAATAGTTTTCAACAAGGTAGACTTTCCTGCCCCGTTGTCGCCTATAAGCGCCACTCTTTCTCCGCGAAGAATATCGAAGGTGATGTTTTCTGCGATTCTTTTGAGTCCCGAATCGGTATTATACATAAGAGCAAGGTTCTCTGCAGTCACAACTTCTTTGTAAGACTTGAAACTCTGAGAAAAATCAAACCTGGCAACTCTCTCCTCACCCATAGGTTTGTCAAGAATTTCCATTTTTTCAAGGGTTTTTCTTCTGGACTGAGCCATTTTGGTAGTGGATGCCCTGACTAAATTTTTTGCCACATATTCTTCCAGACGCTTTATTTCTTCCTGTTGTCTGTCATATGCCTTTTCCTGTTGTTCTCTCAGTGCTTTTTTCAGTTCGAGGTATCTGGTATAATTCCCCGCAAATTTTACTGCTTTTGTATGCTCTATCTCATAAATGGTATCCACTGACGAATCGAGGAAATATCTGTCATGGCTTACGGAAATAACTGCACCGGGATATGATTTGAGATGATTTTCGAGCCATTGCATGGTCTTGAAGTCAAGATGGTTGGTAGGTTCATCAAGCAAAAGTATCTCAGGTTGTGACAGGAGAAGTTTTGCCATAGCGAGTTTTGTCCGCTCACCGCCTGAAAGTGATGAAATCTGTGTATTTACATCAAAGGATTCAAAGCCCATACCGTTGATAACACCCTGAACTCTGGCTTTGAGAGAGAAACCGTCGCTTTTTTCAAACATTTCTGTCTTTCTGGCATATTCTCTCAAAAGACTGTCCCTTTCTTCTTCGGGCATATCTTTTGAAAGTTCTTCCTCCAGTCTTCTCATATCCTTCTCAAGAGCACATACATCGTCAAACACACCCATAAGTTCTCCCCATATGGTGTTTGATGACTCCAAAGCATCTGTCTGCTTAAGAAATCCTATACGCGCATTTTTTGACACATTAACACTGCCCGAATCAAAAACCATCTCTTTTGCAATGATTTTTAAAAGTGTGGTTTTGCCGGTACCGTTGCGCCCTATTATACCTATTCTGTCTTTTTCGTTTACACTCATTGACACATCGGTGAGTATCACATCTGTGCCAAATGCCTTTGTTACATTCTGCAATTGTAAAATCATAGTCTGAAATCCTCTTCGGAATATTTTGAAAAATCTATATTCTTTTTGGGTATTACTTTTTTCTTAAAAATATCATATCTGAATTTTCTGCATTTATCCTCTTCCGATACCTGTTTATTTTTTTTGGAACAAACAAGATTTCCCGAGGAATCCTCTGAAGAAAATTCACACATGCAACACATTGGTTGCGGTTTGTTTTTGAAAATCATTTTTATCTCCGTATATTTTTATATTTTTTTCACACAATAACTCATATTATTCTACCACAAAAAATACTTTTTTGCAAATTTTTCCCCATAAGGAGTGATAATTTTATGAAAGGCAACCAATCAGGCGAAAACAACAATACCGAAACAACTCAGAATCCTTCAGATGACATAAAGGATTTCGGCGTATCTGTAATAAAAACAAACCGCGGAACAATCCACTGCCTTACCATTATCGGTCAGATAGAAGGACACTCTGTACTGTCATCTCAGATAAAATCCACCAAATATGAACACCTCCTTCCTCTCCTTGTGACAGTGGATGAAAGCAGGGAAATAGACGGGATGCTTGTAATCCTCAATACAATGGGCGGAGATGTGGAAGCAGGTCTTGCTATCGCAGAAATGATATCCACTATGAAAAAGCCGGTTGTGTCCATAGTTCTTGGCGGAGGTCACAGTATAGGAGTACCTCTGGCAGTATCCGCAGACTACTCATTCATAGCAAAATCCGCTACTATGACCGTTCATCCATTAAGACTCAACGGTCAGGTGATTGCAGTATCCCAAACCTACGAACAGTTCAACAAAATACAAGACAGAATTGTGGACTTCGTAGTACGCAATTCTCACATTTCAAAAGAATCATTTGAAGAAATAATGACGAATACAAAGGCTCTCGCCAATGATGTGGGCACTGTATTATATGGAGAAGATGCAGTGAAATGCGGTATTATTGACGAAACCGGCGGACTCAGTGATGCTACGGAAAAACTCTATTCTCTCATCGACAATTACCGACAAGGAGAAAACAAATCTTAATTGACAAAAACATCTGCCAATGATATCATATATATAGTACTTATCGGGAGGTTATATATATGAATTATATGGACAGATACAATATGTGGCTTTCATCAGACAAGGTGGATGCCAATACAAAAGAAGAACTCATAGCCATAAAAGGCGACGATAATGAAATAAAAGAGAGATTTATAAAAGAACTTGAATTCGGTACTGCAGGACTTCGCGGAATTATTGGCGCAGGCGACAACAGAATGAACATCTACACCGTAAGAAAGGCTACCCAGGGACTCAGTGAAGATATCAAAAACAAAGGCGAAGAATATATGAAGCGCGGAGTTGTAATCGCGTATGACTCCAGAATCAAATCAGATGAATTCGCACTTGATACTGCAAGAGTACTCTGTGCAAACGGAATAAAGGTATATCTTTTTGAATCATTAAGACCTGTTCCAATGCTTTCTTTCGCAATAAGATATTTAAAGACTGCCGCAGGTGTAGTAATCACTGCAAGTCACAATCCGAAAGAGTATAACGGATATAAGGCATACGGCGAAGACGGAAGTCAACTTCCGCCTGAATCCAGTGACTATATTACCGAGATTATACAGAAACTTGACACATTTGAAGATGTAAAGATTATTTCCAAGGAAGAAGCAATAGCAAAAGGTCTTCTGGAAATTGTAGGGGAAGAAGTAGACATTGCATATCTTAACGAAGTACGGAAACAATCTGTAAATGAAGCTGCTGCAAAGGAACTGGGAGATAATTTCAAAATGGTGTACACCCCATTCCACGGTGCAGGATATATGCCTGTAAAGAGAATCCTCGAAATGACAGGAATCAAAAATCTCTACATCGTAGAAGAACAGGCTATGCCTGACGGCAACTTCCCGACTCTCAAATCTCCAAACCCTGAAGACAAGGAAGGATTTGAGATGGCAATCAACCTTGCAAAGAAGGTGGATGCTGATGTTATTGTGGCTACAGATCCTGACTCTGACAGAGCGGGAGTTACAATAAAGGCGTCAAACGGAGAGTATATAACTCTTACAGGAAATCAGATTGGCGTTCTCCTTTGTGAATTCATCTTAAGAAACAAAAAGAAAAACGGAACTCTTCCTTCAAACGGTGCAGTAATAAAGACTATTGTCACTACAGATATGGTTGCACCGATTGCCGATGAATACGGAGTTACCCTTATGAATGTCCTCACAGGATTCAAATTTATCGGCGAAAAGATAAAAGAATTTGAACAGTCAGGCTCACACCAATATCTCTTCGGCTTTGAAGAAAGTTACGGATATCTTGCAGGAACACATGCAAGAGATAAGGATGCCGTAGTTGCCACAATGCTTATTTCACAGATGGCTGCCGATTATAAGACTAAGGGAATGACACTTTATGAAGGTCTTATCTCCCTTTACGAAAAGTATGGATACTACAGAGAAGGACTCAAAAATCTTGTAATGAAAGGCCTTGACGGAGCAGAAAAGATATCAGGTATTATGAAGTCTATAAGACAGAATCCGCCTGCAGAAGTAAACGGTGTAAAAGTGCTTACTGTTATGGATGTACTCAATGACAGTATACTCAACCTTGAAACAAAGGAAATCACACCATGCGGCTATCCGAAGTCAAATGCAATGAGATTTGATCTTGAAGACGGTTCATTCTTTGCGGTAAGACCATCAGGAACAGAACCAAAAATTAAATTCTACTTTGGCATAAAGGATATAAGCGAAGAATCTGCAGAGAAAAAACTTGATGCTTTTTCAAAAGATGTTATGGCTCTTATACAGTGCTGAATCGTATAAAGAATATCCACGCGGGAGTGGTTAAAATCACTCCCGCAAATTATAAAAAAATTTTTTAAATTTTTTCAAAAAAATGTTGACAAAACATATTTTTTCATTTATAATAAGTTTTGTTGTTTTATGGCGGCATAGCTCAGTTGGCTAGAGCATACGGTTCATACCCGTAGTGTCACTGGTTCAAATCCAGTTGCCGCTACCAGCACGGCCCCTTGGTCAAGTGGTTAAGACACCGCCCTTTCACGGCGATAACATGGGTTCGAATCCCGTAGGGGTCACCAGAAAAAACACTTGCGATTTGCAAGTGTTTTTTTCAACAAAGCACACTTTCTGATGTGCGGCTAAAAACCGAATATTTGCAGAGATACCCAAGAGGCTTAAGGGGCCGCATTGGAAATGCGGTAGGCGGGTAACTCCCGTGCAAGGGTTCAAATCCCTTTCTCTGCGCCAAACAAAAAAAGGCTCTTTGTCAATAGTTGGGGTCAAAATTGAATAATGGAATTTTTTGTGGCGGTTGCGATTTTTAGGCAACCGCCTTTCCAATATTAGATTTTTTGTAGTTAAACATATTTAATATTCTTTTAATGAATCTATTGAAATTACGGTATCCGTAAGCATTTCTTTTTAAAACTTTAATCTTGTTGTTGCACCCTTCGGTAAATCCGTTGGTATATGGATAATCAAATGTATTAAATATGGATTTAGACCAATTTT
>JAZSJF010000297.1:0-2153 GCA_045534195.1 Clostridia bacterium
GTATTTGTAAACACATCGACAAAGATATTCGAAATCACCACTCGGACAACTGTTGCACTTCAAAATATCGAAAAAGGCTCTACAATTTCTGTAATAGGTACACAGTCAACAGGTGTGTATCTTGCAAGTACAATAATTGTTCTCAACTAAACTAATACATATTTGAGAAGAAAGCCCTGTATACAGGGCTTTCTTTGTCGGAAAGAAGGATTTATAAATGGGTTTTTTAAAGAAAAAAGGGGTAAAACTTTCTCCGAAGGTTTATTTTATTGATGCATTGGGTGTTATGGCACAAGGTCTTTTTGCATCACTTCTTATAGGAACAATTCTCAAAACTATCGGACAACAGTTCGGATTAAATTATCTCATTGAAATAGGTAATTTTGCATCAAGCGTAAGCGGTGCGGCTATGGCGGCATCTATCGGCCATGCTCTTGGTGCACCTGCACTGGTACTGTTTTCTCTTCTGTCAGTGGGATATTCTGCTAATTCACTGGGCGGTGCAGGCGGGCCGCTTGCAGTATATGTAATTACTATTTTTGCTGCAGAAGCAGGTAAACTTGTAAGTAAAGAAACAAAACTGGATATTATTGTTACTCCGATTGTTACCATTCTTGTTGGTTGCCTCCTGTCTTATGCTATTGCTCCGGCACTTGGTAAGGCGGCTACTTCTGTAGGCGATGCTATAGTGTGGGCAACAAATCTTCAGCCTTTATGGATGGGGGTTATAGTTTCTGTGTTGGTGGGAATTGCTCTCACTCTTCCTATCAGTTCTGCGGCTATATGCGCTGCATTGAGTATTCACGGGCTGGCAGGCGGCGCGGCATTGGCAGGATGTTGTGCACAAATGATAGGTTTTGCTGTAATGAGTTATACTGCAAACGGCATTGGCGGTTTTTTTGCACAGGGAATTGGTACAAGTATGCTTCAAATGGGAAATATAGTGAAAAAACCTATTATATGGCTTCCTCCTATAATTACTTCTGCAATTACCGGACCTTTGGCTACTTGCCTTTTCAAACTGGAAGTAAGCGGTGTTTCTGCAGGAATGGGTACATGCGGACTTGTTGGTCCTATCGGTGCATATACCGAATGGATAAACAATATAACTCTCGGTACAAAAATGGGAATCACCGGTTTTGATTGGTTTGGACTTGCACTTATATGTTTTGTTCTTCCTGCAATCCTTACTATTTTAATTGCTAATCTGTTTAAACAGTCCGGACTTATCAAACACAGTGATCTTAAACTTGATTTATAATTTTTTAAAGAGAATGTGTGATGTTTGAAAATTGCACAATATGTCCAAGGAATTGTAATGTGAACAGAAATAAAGGAGAAATGGGCTTTTGTCATTCTGATAGCAATATCAAAGTGGCAAGAGCCGCTCTTCATTATTGGGAAGAACCTTGTATTTCGGGTGAAAACGGTTCCGGTGCAGTGTTCTTTTCAGGATGTTCTCTTGGTTGTATTTTTTGTCAGAATCAGGCGATTTCACGCGGGAAAGCAGGGAAGATTATTACTGTTGACAGGCTTTGTGATATCTTTTTTGAACTGAAGCAAAAAGGTGCCAACAACATTAATCTTGTCACCGGTGATCATTATATTCCTTTGATCAGAGATGCTATTTGTATGTCAAAAGAAAGAGGATTTGATCTTCCTTTTATATTTAATTGCTCAGGTTATGAAAAAAAAGAGCAGATTGAGATGCTTGACGGACTTATTGATGTATATCTTCCTGATATGAAATATTTTTCTGATGATATTGCAATGAAGTATTCAAAAGCAAAAAACTACTTTCAAACGGCAAAAACTGCCCTTGAAGAGATGTACAGACAATGTCCGAAGATAGTATTTGACGATAATGATATTATTCAAAAGGGAATGATTGTACGCCATCTTGTTTTGCCGGGATGTACAGAGGAATCCAGGAAGATTATTTCATATCTGTATGAAACATATGGCGACAGTATAATACTTTCCATTATGAATCAGTATACACCATTGGAGGGAAATCTGCTTCCGGATGAACTGAACAGAAAACTGTCTTCCAAAGAGTATGATGAAGTTGTTGATTATGCTATTGAGATCGGTGTGGAAAATGCATACATTCAGGAAGAGGGGACAGTATCAGAAAGTTTTATACCTGAATT
>JAZSJF010000459.1:0-4462 GCA_045534195.1 Clostridia bacterium
TATTAAGGAAGTGATTCAATGCTTACAAAAGCACCAAGGGGAACGAACGATATGCTCCCTGACAAGACCCATATATGGCAGTATCTTGAGGACGAAATCAGAAAAATTTGTAAAGAATACAATTTCAAGGAAATAAGAACACCTGTTTTTGAACATACAGAATTATTCGAAAGAGGCGTGGGTGACACAACAGATGTTGTGCAGAAAGAAATGTACACCTTTATGGACAAAGGTGAAAGAAGTATCACCTTAAGACCTGAAGGCACATCCCCATGTGCAAGACTTTATATTGAGCACGGGCTTTTCAACATTCCTCAGCCTGCAAAATTGTTTTATATAATAAGTTGTTACCGTTATGAAAACAAACAGGCAGGAAGATACAGAGAATTCCATCAGTTCGGCGCAGAAAGCCTTGGCAGCCAGGAACCGTCAGTTGATGCAGAACTTATGAGTCTGGCAATGCTTCTTTATGAAAGAATCGGACTTAAAGGTCTTAAACTCAATATCAACAGTATCGGATGTCCAAAGTGCCGAGGCGAATACAACGAGAAACTCAAAGAATTTCTCAAACCGCACTATGATGAACTTTGCGACACCTGTAAATCAAGATACGAAAAGAATCCTCTCCGAATTCTCGACTGCAAATCAGACATTTGCAAAGGAATTGTAAAGGATGCTCCGCTCCTTCTTGATTCTATCTGCGACGAGTGCAGCGACCATTTCGAAAAGGTGAAATCATACCTTGAAGGAATGGGTATTGAATATCATATCGATCCGCTCATCGTAAGAGGTCTTGACTATTATACAAAGACTGTATTTGAAATAATTGCAGATAACAAGAATTCCAACTCCACAATCTGCGGAGGCGGAAGATATGACGGACTTATCGAAGAACTGGGACACACACCTACCCCGGCAACAGGATTTGCCCTCGGTCTTGAAAGACTTATTCTTACAATGGAAGAACAGGGTATAGAAATCCCCCAGCCAAACGATACAGAAATATTTGTGGCATCTATCGGTGATGATGCGGCAAAATTCACTCAGGCTCTTACATTCGGTTTGAGAAAAGAAAGTATAAAGGCCGAATGCGACCATCTTGCAAGAAGTGTGAAAGCACAGATGAAATTTGCAAACAAACTGGGCGCCAAATTCACTATTGTTCTCGGTGATGATGAAATCAAAAACAAAAAAGCAGGGCTCAAATGTATGGAAAACGGCGAAATTACCGAAATTGACCTTGATGTAAAGGCAATTGCGGCTGCTTTAAGATAAAAGGAGAAAACTTATGGAAACATTAAAAGGACTTAAAAGAACTCACAAATGCGCAACTCTTTCAAAAGAGAATATCGGTCAGGAAGTTGTGCTTATGGGATGGGCAGACCAGGTAAGGAATCTCGGCGGACTTATATTCATAAACTTAAGAGATATTTCCGGCATCATCCAACTTTATTTCAACACAGACAACAAGGATCTTTATGAAAAAGCCGCTACTGTAAGAGGCGAATATGTCCTTGCGGCAAAGGGTATTGTAAGAATGAGAGAATCTATCAATCCCAATATGCCAACCGGCGAAATAGAAATCGAAGTAAATGAACTGAGAATTCTCAACAAATCTCAGACACCGCCTTTCTACATTGAAGAAAACAGTGATGTTAAAGAAGAACTCAGACTCAAACACAGATATCTTGATCTCCGTCGTCCCGATATGCAGAGAAAGCTGGTTCTCCGTCATAAAATCGCAAAACTTGCCCGTGATTTCTATGACGAAAACGGATTTCTTGAAATCGAAACACCTATGCTTCAGAAGAGCACTCCCGAAGGTGCAAGAGACTACCTTGTACCAAGCCGTGTTCACCATGGTCATTTCTATGCTCTTCCTCAGTCACCTCAGTTATACAAGCAACTTCTCATGCTTGCAGGTATGGACAGATATTTCCAGATTGCAAGATGTTTCAGAGATGAAGATTTAAGAGCAGACAGACAGCCTGAATTCACTCAGATTGACCTTGAAATGTCATTCGTGGAAATTGATGATGTAATCAGTGTAAACGAACAGTTTATAAAAAGAGTATTCAAGGAAGTTCTTAACAAAGATATAGAAACACCGTTCTTAAGACTCCCCTACAAGGAAGCAATGGACAGATTCGGTTCTGACAAACCTGACACAAGATTCGGTCTTGAAATCAGAAACATTACCGAAGAAGTAAGAAACTGCGGTTTCGGAGTATTTACAGGTGCAATCGAAGCAGGCGGCTCTGTAAGATGTATCAATGCAAAGGGACTTTCTGACAAGATTTCCAGAAAAAATGTTGATGCTCTTGGCGAATTTGTAAAAACTTACAAAGCAAAAGGTCTTGCCTGGATAAGACTCAATGCTGACGGTGTTCAGTCACCTATCGCAAAATTCCTTACAGAAGATGAAATCAACGCCATTATCAAAAAGGCAGAAGCAGAAGTTGGCGACCTTATCCTTATCGTAGCAGACAAAGACAAGGTAGTATTTGACTCACTGGGAGCGTTGAGAATCGAAGTTGCCAAAAACAACGGTCTTATCGACGAAGACCAGTTCAACCTTCTCTGGGTAACAGAATTCCCTCTTCTTGAGTACAATGAAGACGAAGGAAGATATGTGGCAATGCATCACCCATTCACATCACCTATGGATGAAGACCTTGAATATCTTGAAACAGAGCCGGGCAGAGTAAGAGCAAAAGCATATGACATCATCCTTAACGGATGTGAACTTGGCGGCGGTTCAATAAGAATATTTGATGACAAACTTCAGGAAAAAATGTTTGACATCATCGGTTTGTCCAAGGAACAGGCTCACGAAAGATTCGGATTCTTACTTGAAGCATTCAAATACGGTGTACCTCCTCACGGCGGTATGGCATACGGCTTTGA
The DNA here is from genome assembly GCA_045534195.1 of Clostridia bacterium. GTDB lineage: Bacteria > Bacillota > Clostridia > UMGS1810 > UMGS1810 > SIG435. The sequence goes on from JAZSJF010000459.1 coordinate 2,908, forward strand.
CAGACTGGTAATGCTTCTTACAAAGTCAGAAAGCATCAGAGATGTTATCGCATTCCCTAAAGTACAGAATGCATCCGAACTTATGAGTAATGCTCCTGATACAGTTGATGCAAAACAACTTGAAGAACTTGGTATTGAAATTTCTAAAAAAGATGAATAATTAATATAGCGGGGAGATGGTTTTTACCATCTCCTTTTCTTATGTAATTTTCACAAAATTCAGGCGCAATTTTTGTCAAATATTACATAAAAATGTTTACACATTATTTATATTTTTATGTTATAATATAATATGTAATAATTTGTGCTTAATTTACATTACATATGAAAGGAAATAAGAAATGATAGAGGTAAAAAATCTTTCTAAATATTACGGACAAAAACTTGCCGTGAACAATATTTCATTTTCTATAAAAAAAGGTGAAATAGTAGGTTTCTTAGGACCAAACGGCGCAGGTAAGTCTACCACAATGAATATTATTACAGGTTATCTTTCCGCCAGTTCCGGAAGCGTGACCGTTTCGGGTTATGATATACTCAAAAACCCCGACGAATGCAAAAAAAGAATCGGATATCTCCCCGAGTTTCCGCCTCTCTACCCTGATATGACAGTAAGAGAGTATCTGGAATTTGTATTTGATCTTAAATGTTCGAAATCAAAACTCAAAAAAGATGAACATATCAACAGAGTGGTCGCACTGGTAAGAATCAATCATGTGGAAAAAAGACTCATAAGAAATCTGTCAAAGGGATATAAACAGAGAGTGGGTATTGCTCAGGCTCTTATAGGCGATCCGGACATTCTCATTCTGGACGAACCTACAGTAGGACTTGATCCCAAACAGATTATAGAAGTGAGAAATGTTATAAAAGAACTGGGAAAAGAAAAAACAATCATCCTCAGTTCTCACATACTTCAGGAAATAGACTCAGTGTGCGAAAAGATTATTATAATAAACAACGGAGTCCTTATGGCAGACGGTTCTCCTGACAAAATAAGTGATATGCTTTCATCTAAAGAAGAATTCACTCTCACAGTGTCGGGTGACAGAGAAAAGGCAGACAGCATACTTACAAATGAAATAGAAAATGTTTCCGAAGTAAAATTCATAAAAGAAACCCATCAGGGGCTTATGTACAGTGTAGTATCTGATTTTGATAAAGACGCCCGCGAAAATGTGTTTTTTGCACTTGCAAAGGGTAATCTTCCCATTACATCAATGAAATCAAGTTCTCTTACCCTTGAAGAAATATTTCTGAAACTTACAGGTGAAAATGCAGTACCTCTTGTAAAGGAAATACCCGTGCCGAAAAACGAAAACAAATCAATCATGGAAACATTCTGCGATATACTGGGCATAAAAAAGGAGGAAAAATAACCGTGAACGCAATATACAACAAAGAACTCAAAGCATACTTTTCTTCACCACTGGGTTACATATTCATCGGCTTTTTCCTTTTTGCATCATCTCTTACATTTATGGTGACAAATATTCAGGAAAGCACTTCAAACTTAAAGGCATTTTTTGAAGGACTAAGTCGGAGGCCAAGCGGT
>JAZSJF010000020.1:0-8870 GCA_045534195.1 Clostridia bacterium
GAAGCAGAGTTGACAAAAAAAGACTGTATTTCAATCTTTTTGCCGTATGGTTTCTCACAGGATTGTGGCACGGCGCAAGTTTTAACTTTGTAGTATGGGGATTGTTTTACTGGTTAATTCATACACTGGAACAAACCCTTCTCAAAAACACCCTGGAAATAATGCCGTCATTCGTCAAACACATATATCTTATATTGTGTGTAATGATAGGGTGGGTATTTTTCTCCATGCCCGATCTTAAAGATGCAATAAGATATCTGGGAATTATGGTGGGCATAGGTGCAAATGGATTTATAGAGCAGAATGCTTTGTTTATCCTTACATCAAACCTTCTGTTATTTTTGGTATGTGCCTTTGCTTCAACAAATATATGTCACAGACTTTATGAAAAGTTTATTTTGAAAAACTATTCATATCTTATCCCCTTCCTTGTGGGAGCAGGATTTGTATTGAGCGTAGCATACATTATATCATCAAGTTATAACCCATTTTTGTATTTCAGATTTTAGGAGTTTAATCAAAAGATGAAAAGTATCAGAGAAAAGTCTTCAAAACTTAAAATCAAACACATCTTAATAATTCTTCTGATTCTGTCTTTTTACGGAATATGTTTATATAATTTTGCAAAACAGGACAGAACTTTTTCCGAAAACGAAAACAGAACTCTGGCACAGAAGCCGGAGGTTTCACTCTCCGGTATTATAAGCGGAAAATATACAGAGGACTTTGACTCTTATGCAAGTGACCAGTTTGCGGCAAGAGATTTCTTTGTATCTCTCAAAACTTATATGGAAAAACTTTTCTTAAAGCACGAAAACAACGGCGTACTGTTCGGTGATGATGACTACTTTATAGAAACACCGGACACTACCGATAAATCCATTGCCGAAAATAATATCAGGGCAATTTCAGACCTGAACAAACTGGATAATTTCAGCATCACCGCCTGTATCGTACCTACTGCCTTTGAAATTCACAAAGACAAACTTCCGGTATTTTCATACAACCAATCAATACCTGAACTTCAGAAAAACATTGACAGTTCCTTTGAAAATACAAAAGTAAAAGTGGCAGATGTAACGGAAGTCTTAAGAGAAAGAAAAGATGACTACATCTATTATCGCACAGATCATCACCAGACTGCCCTTGGAAGTTATCTTGTGTACAAAGGGCTTGGAGAACATCTGGAGTATGAACCATATACTGAAGATTCCTTTGAAGTAAATGTACTTGCAGATGACTTTTACGGTACAACCTGGTCAAAAACCATGCTTTCATGCATAGAGCCTGACAAAATCCTTTCGTACAGACTGATGAATTCAGACACAAGTTGTACAGTGGAATACCCTATGGGAAATGATGAGAGCCTTAACTCTTTTTATGATACACAAAAACTCAAAACAAAAGACAAATATGCCGTATATCTCGGCGGTGTACACCCGTTGCAGGTAGTACACTCAAAAGCGAAAAATGACAGAAAACTTGCGATTATAAAGGATTCATACGCCCATTCGCTTGTGCCGTTTCTGGCAAATCATTTCAGGGAAATCCACCTGATAGATATGAGATACTATTCAGGAAATGCGGTAGAATATCTTAATTCAAAAAACATTTCCGATGTGCTTATCCTTTATAACTCAGCCACATTTATGACAGATCCGTCAGTGGCAAAGCTTTCAACATATTCTCTGAAACTTCTCGAAAAATACAAACTTTTCGGCCCTGTGGAAAAAGGGGAAAAAGTGGGCGACAGTTACTTTGATGATGCAGTATTTTTAGGTGACTCTCTCACTGACGGTCTCAGACTCTACTCATCTCTCAACACACCGAAGTTTGTAGCGGGAACCGGTCTTACAATAAAAGGGGTATTCAGTTCTCAGTTGAACGACGGTATGACACCATATGAGCATCTTAAGAACATATCTTTCAAAAAGATATATATTATGCTTGGAGTAAACGAAAGACTGTCTGAAAAGAATGTGGAAACATTCAAAGAAGAATACAAAGACCTGATAATAAAGATAAGACAGATTCAACCTGATGCATATATTTATCTGCAGTCTATATTCCCCGTAACAGAAAAAAGATCTGCATCAGACAAATCGGTAAACAACCACAATATAAACCTTTATAACAAGGCTATAAAAGATATTGCCGTAAAAAATCAGTGCTATTATCTTGCAGTAAACGAAGTGATGATGAACAAAAAAGGTGCTCTTCCGGTACACGCCACCTTTGACGGTGTTCATCCTACCAAGGATTATTATGAAAAATGGGTTGACTATCTGAAAAATCACGCAGTTTCCGACGGAAAAGCAACCTACGACAGAAAAAAAGCAACACTTTCTGAACAGGGGCAGAAACTTCTGGAAATATCGGGCAAACTGGAAGAAAAGATAGATTTTGACGAAGACCTTAATATGATTGACCTTGACGCTGCAAAGGCGATTTATCCCGCAGAAGATATTGGTATCAAAGATATGGTTATCCTCTCGGGAAGCGGTGCTACTGCAGATGAAATCGCTATATTTAAAATCACTTCAAAAAACCGCAAAGATGCAGTAAAAATGGTGAAAGCCCGTATCGAGGCAAGAAAAAGCGACTTCAAAACATACATTCCGAAAGAAGTACCCAAACTCAACAAACCGGTAATCAAATGGAATGATGATATGCTTATCCTTGTTATAACAAAAGACAACAAAACAGCAGAAACTGTAGTTGACGAAATACTTAAATAAATACAATCAAAGGGACTGTGTACAGTCCCTTTAATCATATATCAACGGTGTACTGTCCAAACCGCTCTTATACCTGCGATCATTTCTGAGAAACTCTCTGGGGCCCTGCCCGCTGAGTTCCTTAAACACCTTATTAAAATTTCTTACACTCTGAAACCCACTCATTTTTGCAACGGAAGTTATTGAATATTTACCTGATATAAGCATTTCCTTTGCTTTGCGGTAGCGGAACTGATTTAAAAAGTTTTTGAAATTCATATTAAATCCTTTGTTAAATCTTCTGGAAAGATAATGATATTCATATCCCAGTGATTCGCTTATATCCCTAAGACTTATATCACGGTGAAAATTTTCATCAATGAATTTGAGCATTTCCGTTTCCATCTGTATACATTTATCCTCTGCGTCAATAAATCCCGTAGATGACATATATTCACTGCATACTCCGTAAAGCATGGATTTGATTGAAAGAAGATCCGGATACGGATATGTAAGAATAATATTTTCTATATATTTCCTTTTATCATCACTAAGTGAAAATACCGAATTTTCCCCTACTTTTCCCTTTATCATTCCGGTAAATTCCTTTACAAAACTCTCTGCAAAGATACAAATACAGAATTCTGTTTCACCTGCTGACTCTATAGAGTGCGGTTGTCCCGAAAGAAACAGGCAAAAATCATCTTTGCCCACATTCTCCACCTTACCGGGAGTACGAACCACAAGTTCTCCTTTATATACATAAATGAGTTCCATATTTGCATGATAATGGTAATGCCAACTTTTATTTCTGTATTTTGTCACCTTATATGATTTCTCTCCCACGGAGTTTTCACTCTGATGTATAAGCATCAAATCACCTCTTTCTGACTGACAATGTCATTTTACATTATTCATACTTATTATGCAAGTATATTGTAAAATAACAATTGAAAATATTTGTATTTTATTATACAATATAACAAAGGAGTTGATTTATATGTACACATCAATAAGACCGGGAATGGAATGGCTGGATACAGAAGGCAAAAGAATCCAGGCACACGCCGGATATATGATTTATGCAAATGACAAATTTTACTGGTACGGAGAAAATAAAGAAAAAAGTATTTCCGAATATGAAATATGGCACTGGGGTGTGAAACTTTATTCATCTACTGACCTTTACAACTGGACAGACGAAGGCATCATTATGCTCCCTACCCCCGATGATGAAAAAAATCCAATGCATCCTAAAAGCAAAATGGACAGACCGCATATGCTCTATAATGACAAAACGGAAGAATTTGTATTGTGGATGAAGATAATGGGTACTGACGGCATCCAGTATATGACAGTGGCAACAAGCAAGGATATAAAGGGGCCGTTTGAATTTGTAAACAAAAAACTCCACCCATGCGGTATGAACTCAGGGGACTTTGATCTGGTAAAATATGATGACGGAAGTGCAAAAATTGTATTTGACAGAGTGCATTCCGATATGATAGTAATGGATCTTACAGACGATTATCTCGATGTAACGGGCACATATTCCACTCATTACGAAAGACCGTTTCCGCCATATGTAAGAGAAGCACCTGCGGTGTTTTACAGAAATGGCAAAGGATACATAATCACATCGGGAACAACTGCAAAATTCCCGAATCCTTCCGAAACCGCAACTTTTGATGACATTCACGGCGAATGGGAAATAATAGGCGATCCTCATGTAAATGATGCTAAAAAAACATCATTTGACAGTCAGATTTCCTGCATATTCAAACATCCGAAATATGATGACCTCTATATTGCAATGGCAGACAGATGGCTTGTGGACCTTAAGGATGAAAATCCTTCGGGAATGGAATTCTTCCTTGCAAGATATGACAAGGATTATCCTATGGACGAAAAAAGAAGAGAAGAAATCAAAAACATCACTATGGAACAGATGACCGCAAAAAACACTTCCATTTCAGAATATGTATGGTTGCCGATTGTATTTGAAAATGATGTGCCGAAGATATACTGGCATGATGAATGGAAAATAGAAGATTTTATATAAAGAATAAGTGCTGACAATGTCAGCACTTATTTTTTTATTTCTGATTCTGTTTTTTGCAGTAGTTATAATATTCCTGAGGTGTCATAAAGGCATAATCCTCTGATACAAGCACCTTTGTGATTTTGTCGATGATTTCAAGATCATTGTCATCCCATCCCCATGGATGTGACTGAAGAATAATATCCTTACCCTTCTTGGATTTGAAATTCTGTTCAAACTTCTCAAAGTCTTCATCCCCTGCAGACGATTCTATACCTACAGAATTGTTAATATTGAACAGTCCTGTTCCGTCCACATTCGAATCACTGAAAAACAACACTGTATTTATATCAGGGCACACATTCTTTAATGCCTCTGCGGTAGTTTTGTTTGTTGAATTATAAGGTGCGCCAAAGGTCTTCATTGTATAATCGGGAAATACTCTCTTAAATGTATCTATACCCATTTTCAGATTTTTTTCCTGCTTTTCCAGAGAATCGCCACCGAAGTTTTCTACTCTTTCTCCATTTTCATCAGTTTTTTTGTTATGCCAATATCCGTGATACCAGATTTCAAAGCCACCATCTATCCATGAATTAATTTTGTCGATTTTTGCTTTGTTGTCCCCTGTAGTCATATCACCGTATTCATCAAAGGTATGCATTATAATACCAAACCCTGCTTTGATTCCATACTGTGAGAAATAGTTATATGCTTTTTCAAAGCCGTTTATTGCGCCGTTTGACATCTGCAAGTCATCAAGTTTCCACACTGCAACATTTCTTTTCTGCACTTTAGGAATATTCACATTTTCGCCAACGGCATAAAGTCTTACATATTTGATTTTTTCATCATTCATTTCTTTTATTTTAATAGATATAGATGATGAAAATTTAAGATTTTCCAATGAAATCTTTATTCTGTGAATATCTGCTGATTTAAGATAAACTGTTCTTCCGTATGAATATTCATCAAAAAACGCTTTGAATTTTTCGATGATAGCCATTTTTGTTTCGTCAATATCCGAGAAGGATTCTTCTATATAATAAAGGTCTTTTGCAGTTACGCTTTCAAGACAACCTGTCATATCCACTCCGTCTATCTCTGCATATACACGACGGTTGCACTGACCGATTCTGTCAAATGTGATATCATCGCATCTGAATTTGAAATCAATTATACCTGTTTCATCTATCTTATATGACAATGCTTCATATGTAGTCTTTGGAATAATATCCTCTGTGTATTCATTTGCCATAAACTTAATGGCAATCATTTTGCCGGTATACTTTCCGTCCGCATTGTCTACCTTACCCTTTACATACACTTCTGTACCGTGCTTTGCGGGATTTTCTTCCGACTTTACTTCTTCTGCATAAGACGGGCATACAAAAATGCTCATCATAATGCAAAGTGTAAGAATGAAGCAGAGAATTTTTTTCATATTTATCAGTCCTCACATAATTTTTGTTATCTAATTATAACACATTTTAAAAAATTTGTAAATAGATAATGCTATCAATGAATCCAATATCATCAATAGCATCCGATAACTTTTATTGATTTATTATTTTTGCCCTGAAATATCCTCTCCACCCCAACTTCTGACCACATTGCGAACAATAAGGAACATACTCTATATCAATAAGGCAGGTACATCGGGGACATACGGCATAGGATGAACCATCATAATCAAGAAACATTTCATATACCTGCATTTTGCCCCGATAGGATAACTGTTCCTCCACTTCTGTATCCTTCGATGTCGTTTTCATCATGTATACCTCTCAAAATATCTGTTTGTGCAATATAATTCAACCATATCATAACAATTGACCGAAACATTACCTGTCTCGGTCAATTGCCATAATAACAAATTTATCAGTATGAATAAATACCACTATAATCTGTTATCATTTCGACTAAGTTTCCGTTACTGTTATATGCAAGATGTGTAAGTCTTAACTGGTATGTTTCGCCTTTGGTAGCATCATAATCCTGGTCTACTGCCGCTGTCATTCCACCCGAATCACTCCAGGTAGCAACTGTTTCCCAATCATCTTCAAGAACTTGCAGTTCAACGATAACTCTGGCAGTATATCCTGATTTTACAGTTGTACCACCTGTGCATATCAATACTCCGGGTGTATACATAGATAGAGAATTGATGCAATTATTTATTGCAATATTTCTTGTTTCTCCCATTGCAAATGCAGGTACAGAAGCGAATTGTACACATACTGCCAGCACAAGTACTAAGATACCAAGTCTTTTTAATGTTGCCCTGATCATAATAATCCTCCTTTCTTTTTTAGTTGCTTCACTTGTATTACTAAAAAAGTGAGGATTATGGGACAACTTTTTTCAAAATTTTACAATTTATTTAATTTTTATACTCCTGGATATCTTTAAAAGTTCTTCTTCAGATATATTACCTATCACATTAATGCAGTATTCATTAACTATCCAAGTTACAGATATTTCATCTTCACCTCTTATGCGTTTACCCATAATGCCATTTATATAAACATCTGTGGCATCAGCGTTTTCACTATCTACTCTGCCTTTCATATTTTTATTTCCTATGATTAATTGAAAATAATTATCGCTATTGTCGGCAAAAACAAACACTTGCCAATCTCTTGTTTTGTTATCTTCAACTAATCTAAAGTCTTTCGATATATAGTTAATTGAAATCTCATCATTAAAGCCAATCGTCATATACTTTTCATTTGTATTATACACACTGTTGGGCTTATCTGGCTGAAACACAAATTTTATAGTTCTTTCTATCCAGTCCTTTGCTATACCTGTGGAGCTTAGCATAATAAGACAACAAGTCACAATAATCCAGACAATATTCTTGCCGGATTTAAGGAACATAACTATTCGTGTGGTTCTTTTCTCTTTTATCTCCCTTTCAAAGAGAGTGTTCATTTTCTCCCGATGTTCATCAGAAAAACAAACCGTTTCTTTTTCCTCGTCATAGTGTGCTTCTTCACAAAGTTCTTTTGCAGCATCAAGAATCAACATATCCATCGCTTGTTCAAGAGCATCATATTCTTTCATAATCTGCCTCCTTTTTGAAAGCAATTTTTATCTTTTCTTGTGCACGAAGAACACGCTTTCTTATAGTTTCCTCCTTTTCGCCTGTAATACCTGAAATTTGCACCACACTCATATCATAAACTCTCTTCATAAGGAAAGAATCTCTGTATATTTCAGGCAATTTGTTTATTATATCTTTTATTCTGTCCTTTGTTTCATTTCCGATAGCGATATTTTCGGGGTTGAAATACTCCGAGCCAAGATTTTCGAACTCATTATCTTCTATGGCAAACATATTTATCCTTTTTGATTGTTTCAGATAATCTTTGGCTACATTTGAGCATATCATCCCAAGCAGATTTCTTGTATAAGCGAAATTATTCTCATCAATTTTATGTAAATAACTATACTTAAGTATTCTTTCAAAAGAGTCATGCACAGCATCTTCCGCATCTTTCTCATTATGAACAATTTTGTATGCTCTGCGATACATAGCATCCTTGTGCGCCATATATAGTCTGGCACATTTGGAGCTTTCCTCATAATTATTTGCCATAATAAAGAACATCTGTTTTTCTCCTTATCATATGTGTCACAAATATCAATCAAGATATAGGGATATATATACATATTCTCCCATCATTAGAGCTCAAGTTGTTCAATAAGTTTTGATAATTCCATTCTATCAGAAGTGGTTTTAATTTCGTTAACCACTCTAATTCTAGTTTTTGGAGATAAACATCGAACACACCTGACTATTAGTAAAAATGGATACAAGATTTTGTACTTTTTCAACACCGGATAAACAGTCTTTAGAACTCTGTATGGCATAAAAATACGCGATAGGATATAACCTACACTACCTTTCCTCATCTTTCCCAATCCAGCTCTGTTTTCAGGTGTCCCAAAGACACCGCCATTTAAGATAAAATCTTCCGCCAAAATCGAAATCTGGTCGTGTTCACCATTATCAAACCAAATCTGTGAAAGAGTTCTTGTTACATTTGCAAATCGCAACAGTTTGGCTTCATCAAGCACTTTTTTAACATTTTCATCATACATCC